>JAABRW010000202.1 GCA_011390695.1 Desulfotignum sp. | reverse complement strand
ACAAAAAGGCCGGCGCATCCGCCACCCTGGTGGTCACAGATAATAAAATTGCCATGGTCAAAGATGACCTGCGCTCCGATATAGAAAAAATGCAGGATTATTTATCTGATATGGACCTGATCCTGGCTGAAGGATTCAAGCGCCAGCCCCTGCCCAAGATCGAGGTTTTCCGGGCCGACGGCCCCCATGCCCACCCCCTGTGTCTGGACAGCCCGGACCTGATTGCCTTTGTCACTGATTCAGCCTTTGCTCCGAACGTCCCTGTTTTCGGACTGGAAGAGGTGGCTGCTGTGGCATCGTTCATTGAAAATCAATATCTGGGGTGTCCATGATGAAATCCACCCCTGCTGTCTGCCTGGCCAGTCTGATTGTATGGATCTGTTTTGTGGGTTTGTGCCTTCCAGGCACGGTATTTTGCGGCCAATCTTCTGAAAATCATCACTGCATCACTTTTCTGGAACATGGGACCATCAACTGGAGTACCGGAACCGTGACCGCTGTCGGCGTGGCACCCCCGCGTATTACCAAGGACAACAGGCATGAACCCGATCCTGGATCGGCCCGGACAGAAGCAAACCGACGGCTTATAGATATGCTCAAACAGATCGGTATACACAATGACCTGCGTGTGGGAATGTATGCGGCCCAGAATGATGCGATTATGGCGGGAATTGAAAAAACAGCCAGGGATGCAGCTATTATCCGCCAGTATTACACCTCGGCCCTGGATGTGGAGCTGGCTATCCAGACCCGGATTTTCGGCGGATTCCTTCAGCTGGTTCTGCCCGATGAAATCCGGCAGATTCCCAGAATCAATCCTGAAATCCGGCCCAGCGCCCAGATTGAATCGGGGAAAATCCCCTATACCGGACTGATTCTGGATATCAGGGAACTGGCCTTTGAACCGGTTTTATACCCCGTCATTGTCAGTGAACAGGGAGATTTTATTTACTCATCCCTTTACATCAGCCGGGAATTTGCCGTTCAGCACGGGGTGTGCAAATACCTGTGTTCCATGGACAATGCCCTGGAAGATCTGCGGGTGGGAAGCCACCCTCTGGTGCTCAAAGGGTTGCGGACAGCAGGAAAGGACAATACTGCCATCGTCATCAGCACATCCGATGCCAAAGAGGTTGAAAAAGCAACTGAGCGACACCTGTTTTTAAAGCAATGCCGGGTTATTTTTGTAACTGAAAAATTTTAAATCATTCATCTCTACACACAACTTTTAAGGATTTGTCATGACCGATTTTATCCCCAGCAGAAACGATGCGTTTTCCCTTTTACAAAAATACAATCAGAAACCAGGACTTATCCGCCACGCCCTGGCCGTGGAAGCGGTCATGGCACATTTTGCAAAAAAATTCGGTGAAGATGAAGAAAAATGGCGGGTCATCGGCCTGGTTCATGACCTGGATTATGAGCAGTTCCCGGAGGAACACTGCCAAAAATGCGTTGAACTGTTCAAAGCGCACAACTGGCCTGAAGACTATATCCGGGCCGTTATCAGCCATGGGTGGGGCATCTGTACCGATGTTGAACCCAAAACACCTATGGAAAAAACCTTGTATGCCATAGATGAACTCACCGGTCTGGTGGCGAGTTCCGCCCTGGTAAGGCCTTCAAAAAGCATTCTGGATATAAAAACAAAATCAGTGAAAAAAAAATTCAAGGACAAAGCTTTTGCTGCGGGGGTGGACCGGGAAGTCATCAAAAAAGGGGCTGCCATGCTGGACATGGAATTGTCTGATCTGATCACCGAGGTTATTGCCGGCATGCAGCCTGTGGCAGAAGAAATCGGCCTCAAAGGCAATGCATAGACGTCAAAACCATGACACGGTTTTTTGACGGATCCGGCAGTTTTTTCCTTGTAACAGATGTTTTTATTTTTACGGACTAACAAAACAACACATTGTAATTATTAGATAATTTCTTATAATTTTTTGCCTGGCACACTGATTGCTTATTCTTATGCTTCAAATGCATTATTTGGAATAAGGAATCAACATGAACCAGACATTTAAAAAACTTTCCCGCAGGTTTCTGGCATTGTTTTCCGTGGCTTTTCAGGAGGCGGTCCGGCAGGCGGACCATGCCCGACTGAGCCGGCATATTGTTGCTTTGAACAAAAAAACATCCTCAACCGACATCATCAATGAATTGTCTGTCTGCCTTAAAAATATCCTAAATTACCGTTTGTTCGCCTTTGTGGTAAAAAAAGAGGCAGGGGTCGATGTCTGGCTGGACCCCGGCATGTACAGAACCGCTTTGGAACATATCATTTTACAGGATTTTCATCTTGAAAATCCGGCAGATCTTACCTATCTGAACAACAATGTTGGCGTGAAAAGCCTCCAGAAAACCGTTGATCTGGATACTCTGGTCTATTACGAACTGAGCGAAGAAAATTGTTATGCCCGCCTGTATATGCTTCCTGAAAAACCGGTATATGCCTTTCATGATGAAGTGGTATCCCTGATTCTCCAGGGATGTGCAACCGCCTTGTCCAAACAGCTGAAAATGGAAAACCTCAGGAATGCTGCTGTTATTGACCCCCTGACCGGATGCTATAACCGGCGGGAATTTGAAACCCAGCTTTCCCGTCATATGGCCTCTGCAACCCGGCATCAAAACAACCTGTCCCTGTTCATGTTTGATCTGGACTGTTTTAAACAGTTCAATGACACCCACGGGCATCAGGCAGGTGACCTTATTCTTAAAAAAATTGCGTTTCTGGTCAAAGACAATATGCGGCAGGGGGATATTCTTGCCCGGTACGGCGGAGAGGAATTTATTGCCATCCTGCCGGAAACCGGCAGACACAAAGCCATGGAGCTGGCAGACAGACTCAGAACCAAAATAGCCGCCGCTGAAATTCTTTACAATGACACAACCATGAGGGTCACCGCAAGCTTCGGGGTTTCGGAACTGACCCCCGGCATGGATATGGCCCGGCTCATTGAAGATGCCGATACCATGCTTTACAAAGCCAAGCGCAACGGCAGAAACACGGTCATGCCCGGCCTGATAAAAGTCTGCCCTAATGCGGCTGTTACAGTTTGAACCGTTCCGTCATAGTACGCAGCCGGGTAATGACCTGATCAAGGGTGCCGGCCTTTTGTTTCACATTGTCTGACAGAGACCGGATATTTTCAGCCGCAGACAGTACATCGGAAATCTCTGATGCCACCTGCCCTGCCACCTGGGAACTCTGGGCCACATTTTCATTTACTTCCTGGATACCTGCTGAAACCTGGCCGATATTTTCCGTCATGGCACGGGTGGTATCGGACTGGGATGCAATGGCCCGGGCATTTTCTCCCACAAACTGATTAATATCGTTGATGATTGTGGAAATATCCTGGATTTCGTTTACAGCCCCCTGTATCTGCTCCTTGATTTCCCGGATGTTGTCGGCAATCTCTTCGGTAGCGCCGGCTGTCTGACTTGCCAGGTCCTTGATTTCATTGGCCACAACAGCAAACCCCTTGCCGGCATCACCTGCCCGGGCCGCTTCAATGGTGGCATTCAATGCCAGCAGATTGGTCTGGGAGGATATACTGGCAATGGTATCCGTAACCTTGTCGATCTCTTCGGCTGCCCGGTCCAGTTTCTGCACCCGTTCCGATGTCAGCCTTGCCCGGTCCACCGCTTTGACGGTGATATCCCGGGTCTTGCCGGAGTTTTCCGCCACCCGGTCAAGGCTGGTCTGCATGTCCCGGGTACCGTCGGAAACAGTTTTTACATTGGTGGCAGCCTCTTCCATTGCAGCAGCCACTGAATCCATATTCATGCTCATCTGCTCGGCAGCAGAGGCCACAGAATTAACCCTGGCAACAGAGGTATCAGCGCCGGTGCCCATATCATCGGAAATCCGGTTCAGCTCTCCGGATGCATCGCTCAAGGTATCCACCCCTGCATTGAGATCCTTGACCATGGCAGCCAGGCCTGCCACCATCTCATTCATTGATGTCACCGTGTCTCTGATGGCATCTTTGGCTTTATATGTAAAGGAATGCTGAAAATTTCCTTCAGCCACTGCCCGGGCCAGAGCAGCCATGCCCTTCATATGGGTCATGAGCTGCCGGTTCATCACTGCAATAATCAAAGCGCCGATCAGCAGGGCGATAAATCCGCTGATACCCGCAGTGGTGATAATCTGCCGGTTGACCCCGGCCATGAGTTCAGCTTCAGACACTGCCACCACAAAAAAAAGATCCCAGGGTGTAAAATGATTGACAAAAGCATAATAGGTCTGGTCTCCCTGCTGAAAATCGGAAAATCCGGCTTCTGTTTCAAGAATGGCCTGTCCATTGGTAAAACCCTGCACTTTCTGATCCACAACCGCTGCATCAGGGTGCACCAGAATCCTGCCTTCGGCATCTGCCACAAAGCAATATCCGGAGCCGTTCACTGTAATCTCCTGAATGAGCTCCTGAAGATCAGGGGTGAGAATAGGGCTGACAACACTGTAGGCCCCGGCAATTTTCTCGTCAATGGATTCTCGAAACGGCGCAAAAATCTGAAGGGCAATATTTTTTCCAGTACCTGTCAGCATTTCATATGAACTGCCGGCACTCACCGCCGCAAACACCTGGCTGTCGGGTCTGTAATATGTCCCTACAGGCCGGGATCCGTCTTCATTTTCCACACTGGTGGAAACCTTGATCAATTTGTTGTCAAACATCTGGAAAATCGCAATTTCCGCATCACTGAAACGGCCCACTTTGTCCACGATTGCGTACTCTCCGGTAACAAACTCCAATCCGAAAATAAGCTTGGGAATGGTGAGGGAGGCGGTTTCTTTTGTCTGCACATCTGATACCTGCATATCAACGGTTCTGGCTTCCACCACCATGGGCTTGCCCGCGCCCTGGCTTTCAGATGTGAGCATGCCCATATCAGCCGCCATTTTATCCTGCTGCAGGGAATATCGGGTCTCGATGGTTTTTAAAAGTACATTCGACACACTCTGAATGCCTGCCTTCCCCCTGGCCAGAAACGACTGTTTGCTCTGAAAAAAATTCATCCCTGCAATGATCAGAATGGTTATCAGAATCGCTCCCAGAGACCCCAGATACAACTTTTTGCCAAATCCCATGCACTCCTCCTTTGTCAAAACCTGAACAGATCAGAACCCGGTTTTATTTTTTTGCAGGTATCATACCCGGTTTTTTCAAAAAAGCAAGGCGGTTGGAAGATTGTGACCGGGCAATTGCAAGCAGATCTGTCAAAATATGGGACAAAATTTTTCTTGTTGAATCTTTGTGTTTATGGTTTCATAAAGGGATAACCCAATGAGATGTGCTTTTCCCTGGATACTGCCGGCTGTTGGAGAAACCTTTGCAATAACCCCTTTACTTTAACAATCAGGATACAACGCTTATGCAAAAAAATGACTATGTAAAATCCCTCACCATAGACAACCAGGAATATGATTTTTACGACATCCACCGGCTTGAGGACCAGGGGCTGGCTGATATCAGCAGACTGCCGTTTTCCATCCGCATTCTCGTTGAAAACCTTTTGCGAAAACTGGATGGAAATATTGTCACCGAAGCCGATATCATGGCCATTGCCAACTGGCAAAAACACTATGATACACCTGTGGAAATTCCCCACCACCCTGCCCGGGTGCTGATGCAGGATTTTACAGGAGTGCCTGCGGTGGTGGACCTGGCAGCCATGCGGGATGCGGTACAAAAAGCCGGGGGAGACCCGGCATCCATCAACCCCCTTATTCCGGTGGAGCTTATTGTGGACCATTCGGTCCAGCTGGATTTTTACGGTACTGACACCGCCATCACCGACAATGTCGACATGGAGTATACCCGCAACAAAGAACGGTATGAACTGCTCAAATGGGCCCAGATGAGCTTTGACAACTTCCAGGTGGTTCCCCCCAACTCAGGCATCTGCCACCAGGTCAACCTGGAATATCTGGGCCGTGTGGTCATGCAGGATGATTCCGGCAGCAGACCGGTCCTGTTTCCTGATTCCCTTGTGGGCACAGATTCCCATACCACCATGATCAACGGTGTGGGCATCATGGGCTGGGGGGTCGGTGGTATCGAAGCCGAAGCTGTAATGCTGGGACAGCCCTATTTCATGTCCATTCCCGAGGTAATCGGGGTGAAGCTCACAGGCAGCCTGCAACCCGGGGTAACCGCAACCGACCTGGTGCTCACCATCACCCAGATCCTGCGCAAATACAATGTGGTGGAAAAATTTGTCGAGTTCTTCGGACCGGGTGTAAAGCAGCTCAATGTGACCGACCGGGCCACCATTGCCAATATGTCGCCTGAATACGGTGCCACCATGGGATTTTTCCCTGTGGATGAAAACACCATCCAATACCTTGAGATGACCGCCAGAAAAGAACAGGCGGTGATGGCCGAAGCATATGCCCTGGCAGCAGGCCTTTTTTACACAGGCAAAGAAGCCATTGCATATACAGATGTGGTGGTGGTGGATCTGTCTGCTGTGGTGCCTTGCCTGGCCGGACCGTCACGGCCCCAGGACAGGGTGGTGCTCAACGAAGTGGCATCCAGCTTTTCCCGGCTGCTTTCATGCAGGCACGAACGGGATACAAGCCTTGATAACCTTTCCCAGTTTCTTGATGAATCCGGATGTACGGCCAGCCGGGAGACACAGTGCATACCAAGCGGAAAAGAGTCGGTGACCATTGATCTGAACGGCACCCGGACAGAAATCGGTGACGGCAGTATCGTCATCGCGGCCATTACCTCATGTACCAACACTTCGAATCCGTCAGTGCTTATCGGTGCAGGCCTGCTTGCGAAAAATGCGGTGAAAAAAGGCCTCAGGGTCAGACCCCATGTCAAGACCTCCCTTGTGCCCGGGTCAAAAGTTGTGAAGGATTATCTCAAAGATGCCGGCCTGCTGCCCTATCTTGAGGCCCTGGGATTTCATGTGGCAGGGTACGGCTGCACCACCTGCATCGGCAACAGCGGTCCTTTGCATCCCCGGATCGAAGAAGCCATTGCTGCCGATGATCTTACGGTTGCAGCGGTATTGTCCGGGAACAGAAATTTCGAGGCCAGAATCCACCAGCGGGTAAAAGGCAATTTTCTTGCATCTCCTCTGCTGGTCATCGCCTTTGCCATTGCCGGACGTATCGATGTTGACCTGGTCACCAGCCCTGTGGCCATGGACCCCAATGGGAAGCCGGTTTTTCTGGAAGAGATCTGGCCGAAGAACCAGGAGATTGCAGACCTGATCCGGAAACATGTAAAGCCTGAATACTTTGCATCTGAATATGCACAGATTTTTTCAGGCGATGCCTTCTGGAAAGCGCTCACAGTGGCCCGGAGTGTTACCTTTGCCTGGGATAAGGCTTCCACCTATATCAAAAAGCCCCCCTATTTTAAAAATTTTTCCCTGAAAACCGTTCAGGCCGGTGACATCAAAAATGCCCGGGCCCTGCTTGTCATGGGAGACTCTGTCACCACGGATCATATTTCTCCGGCCGGTGCCATCCCCCGGGACTATCCGGCCGGACGTCACCTTATGAAAAACGATGTCAAACCCAAAGATTTCAACTCCTATGGATCCCGCCGGGGCAATCACGAAGTGATGATGCGGGGCACATTCGGCAACATCAGAATCAAGAACCAGCTTGTTTCCCCGAAAGAAGGCAGCTTCACCAAAAAATTTCCAGACGGCAAAGAACTTTTTGTTTATGATGCATCCATGGATTATATGCAGGAAAATATCCCTTTGATAGTTCTGGGGGGCAAAGAATACGGCACCGGGTCTTCCCGGGACTGGGCTGCAAAAGGCAGCAGCCTGCTGGGTGTAAAAGCGGTTATTGCACAGTCCTTTGAACGTATCCACAGAAGCAACCTTGTGGGCATGGGGGTGCTGCCTTTGCAGTTCAATGACCAGGACAGCTGGGAAAAACTAGGCCTTGACGGCTCAGAGCAGTTTTCCATAACCGGCATTTCAGACATAAAACCCCAGAAACAGCTTCAGGTGGCTGCCAAAAAAGAAGACGGCACCAGGCACAACTTTTCAGTAACCGCAAAGCTGAACACCGACATTGATGTGCAGTACTTTATCCATGGCGGTATTCTGCCCTATGTGCTCAGAAAACTGCTGAAACAGCAAACACGATAAAATAAAACATAAGGAGTCCTTATATGAGCAAAAAACCCCATATGATTTTAATAAGAGATGGTTGGGGGTTCTCGCCTGAAAAAGAAAACAATGCCATTCACGCCTGCGACCCTGTGAATCACAACCACTACATTGACCAGTATCCAACCACCCTGATTCATGCTTCCGGAGAAGCAGTCGGACTGCCCGAAGGCAATCAGGGTTCCAGTGAAGTGGGCCATTTGAACCTGGGGGCCGGACGGGTTGTTCATCAGAATCTGGTCAGAATATCCACGGCAGTAAGACAGAACCGCTTAAAAGACAACCAGGCTGTAACCGATTGTATAAAACATGTAAAAACCTATAACAGCGCTGTGCATATCTATGGCCTGGTGCAGGATCAGGGTGTTCACGCCCACACGGATCACCTGCTCGGCTACCTGAAAATTTTAAAGGATGCCGGCATTGAAACGGTCTATATCCATGTGATTTCCGATGGACGGGATACGCCGCCGAAATCCGTACTTACCTATATCAAACCCCTCCGGGAATGGATTGCACAGCATCATTTCGGCCAGATCGTTTCTGTTACAGGAAGATACTATGCCATGGACAGAGACAATCGGTGGAACCGGGTGGAGCGGTTTTACAGGTTGCTGACAGCCGGCGCTTCTGACAAAAAGGAATTTGACGATGTTTCTTCCGCCATTGAAGATGCCTATGACAATGATGAAACAGATGAATTCATAAACCCCAGAAAAACAAAAGCATTTACACCTGTCAAAAATGCTGATGCCATTATCTTTTTCAATTATAGATTTGACCGGGCCGCAGAAATAACCAAGGCGTTCATAAAAGATGATTTCACCGCATTTGACACAAAAAAGATCCCTGATCTGTTTTATCTGTGTACCACAGCGTATTATAAAAACATTACCCGTTCAAAAAGGGCTGATGTAAAAGTTGCTTTTCCCCTGCAAAAACTTCCCAATCTCATGGGCAAAGTGATTGCCGACAACCTTCTGAATCAATTGCGAATCGCTGAAACTGAAAAATTTGCCCATGTTACCTATTTTTTTAACGGCCAGCAGGAGGATGTTTTTGAAAACGAAGACCGGATACTGATCCCTTCACCCCAAGTGGCCACCTATGACATGCAGCCGGAAATGTCTGCTTACCCGGTCACGGACAAGCTGCTTGAAGCCCTTGATGCCGACAAATATGATTTTATTGTGTTAAATTATGCCAATCCTGATATGGTCGGCCATACCGGAGACTTTGATGCTGCTGTCAGGGCCTGCAAAGTGGTTGATGACTGTGTGGGAAAAATTGTTCGCAGGGTTCTGAAAAAACAAGGGGTTGTTTTATTGACTGCGGATCATGGAAACGCCGAGAAAATGGTTGATCCCGAAACCGGAAAGCCCCAGACCGCCCATACAAACAACAAGGTCTGGCTGACCATTATTTCAAACCGGGCCGAACTGCAAAAAGACAGGATCCAGCTTCGCGAAGATGGAAAACTGGCAGATATTTCCCCCACCATGCTGCATATCATGGGACTTGAAATTCCCGGAGAAATGACAGGAAATGTATTATACCGGGACAATTGACAAAAACATGATCAATTCTTCCCGGAAATGTCCATGTATTCCATGACCAGGTGCCGGAGATCCAGGGCCCGCATAAAGGATTTATCTGTTTCCATAAATTTGGGAAGTATTACCACTCCCCGGGTTTCTTCTCTGCCCGGGCCTCCGTGGGCACCGCTTTCGATGTTAAATGACAGCGGCGGTCCATTTGGATCCCACCCGGAAATAACGATGTCTCCGGCATTGCGGTGACGGCAGACCCCCGCCAGGTCCCGGGCGGTCTGACCGGCAAAGGGATGGTCTTTGCCAAGAACTGTTTCACATTCATGCTCCAGGTCAAAAGATCCGTGCACGTTCACAGCAATTATCCTGCCGTGCTCCTGAAAAAACACCAGGGGAATATGGACAGTCCGGACCAGGGTGTCTGCAAAGGCACGAATCTTTTCCAGGGTCGGTATCGGGGGAAGATAAACATGCCCCAGGGGACCCATGGTGGTAATCTGCACATTATCCAGTGACACAGGGAGTTCACCCTGGAATTTTTCAGGAAACTGCTGGTTCAGAAAAAATTTTCGGGACTTTTTATACAATCCGGCCAGAACATTGTCAGACGCTTCATGGCACTTTTTTTGTGTATCTGTCTGATGGTCACAATAGGCATGCCGGATGGCATCTTTGACCTCCACACCAAAGCGGGTGCCATACCAGGTAACCGCCTCCTGCCCGTGATCGGAATAGATGATGAGCTGGTATTCCCGGTTCCTGGAACGGTTGGCCGCTCTACAGATATCTTTGATGGCATCATCGATTCCCTTCAGGCTCCAGTGGGCAAACCTGGATCCCGGCCCCCTGCGGTGGGCCTGTTCATCATACCCCAGAAAAGTGGCACATATAATGGGAACACCACGGGTCACATCCATTTTTATCCGGAATCGGATCAGTTCTCTTAAAATGACACAGATGACAATACGGGCAGGAATAAATACGAGTTCCTTTACAAACTTTCTGCCGGCTGCAATGCCCCGGAAAAAATCGGTAACCGCCAGAATGAATTCAATCACTGTCACTGTCAGGATACGCAGAAATTTGCCGGCATGCATGAGGATAAGAAGCACCAGCTTCAAGGGATTTACTGATCGGGCAATGGATTCCAGGCCCATGTTCTGGCTGCAGTAGCGGGCCTCTTTTGCACCACCGGTAAAAATGGTAGAATAGGCATGGCCCCGGGATAAGAGGGGGGTGCCTTTTTTTTCCAGGCCCCGGGCCAGATAACTGGCACTCTGGGGATAAAAAGAGATATGGCGCTGGTTTTCCTTCCGCACTATAAACTCAAACGCCGGCACACAGGATTTGACACCGTAAAAAAGTTCTCCCTGAAAGGCCGGGGTAGCAGAAGGCACCCCGGAATACATGGGTTTCACGCCATGAAAGCCCTGCTGGATCTGTTTTTTCAAAAACGGCAGCCGTCTGTTGTCCAGGGCTTTTTGAAACTGGGTATAGGAAAGCCCATCGATCTGGATTAAAACAAGTCCGCGGCCATCTCCAGTTGGCGGCAGATGTAACAACCGGACTGCCCATACATTCCGGGAAAGGATCCGACGTATCTGTTGCAGCAATTGTCTGAGGCGTTTAAACAAGCTCATTCTCCTTTTAGCCGGCCTCTTCAGTCCAGGTCCTGATGTTAATTAAAATTGGGTAACAAAATATATCTTATGTCTTTTTTTTGCCCGCCTGCAATACAGATTAACCACCAAATTGCCGCATTTTTATTTGTATTCAGCCATTTTTTTCCTTCCATTACCGATCTTTACCATCTAAAACCACCCAAAGGAAAAACAGGCTGCATATTCTGAAACCGAAAAATGGTGGTTTTTCGCCATTTATTCTCCTGTCCGGGCCTGCTATGGTTCATGACAATATATTATTACAAAAAATCCAAAGGCCAAAAGCAGCAGCTATGCTGGATGCAGGCTTTTCCGGCATACCCGTTTGACCTTTTTGGCCCGCTAAAACCCACAAGGCGTTTCATGACCTTCGAAATGACACAGATTTCATCTACCCTGCTTTCACTAGGGGGTATCTTTCTTCTAGGATTTACCGCTGATCTGATCGGACGATACACCCCGCTGCCCCGGGTAACCTTGTTGCTGCTTTGCGGCTTGATCTTCGGGCCGTCCGGGTGTGCCCTGCTTCCTGACAGGTTTGTCGATGACTGGTTTCCGCTGCTGACCCACATTGCCCTGTGCATGGTGGGATTTCTATTGGGTGAAAAAATCACCTTTTCCGCAATACGGGAACGGGGCCGATCCGTTTTGTGGATATCCATCGGCCAGGCAATGGGCGCAGGCATACTGGTGGGATCGGTCCTGATCATATGGGGAGTGGCGCCTGCCTTTGCCCTTATAATGGCTGGCATTGCGCCGGCCAGCGCGCCGGCAGCCATTTTGGATGTTGTTAAGGAATCAGGAGAAAAATCCCGGTTTACGGATATTTTGCTTGGCATCGTTGCCATTGATGATGCATGGGGACTGCTGATCTTCAGTTTTCTGCTGGCGGCTGCCAGTGCAATCAGTGGCCAGGGCGGTGCCATGGACGCAGTCCTGGCCGGGTCCGGAGAAGTCGCAGGAAGTATTTTGCTCGGTCTTGCC
>JAABRW010000190.1 GCA_011390695.1 Desulfotignum sp. | reverse complement strand
GACATCAGACGGGCCCCGCCCACTCTTACTGTATATACTTCATCTCCTGAATCAGCCACGTGCACGAGAACGCCGGGCTCAAGGATTTCATGGTGAGACCATTTGCCCTTGTTTTTTGCGATCACAGGAGGATAAAATTCGTTATAGTCTCTGGGACCGATGTCGGTAATTCTGTTTTCCATCGGCTTTTCTGGATTATAACCAGTCGAAATAAATGCCATTATTATTCTCCCTTTCTATCTCTGATGGTGTTTTCTGTATTCGTCAACATCGCGTTCCCAGCCGCCGGGTACTTCATCTTCTTTCCAGAAGATATACGGGTTGGTTCTGGGATAGGAAACATGCTGGGGCATGGGATCGATACCGGTAACTTCCAGCAGTTTCTGGAAGCCCTGGCGCATGATCAGCTCACCAAGACGTTCACGGTTCTTGCCCTCTTCCATCCACCAGTCCCAGATATTTTCAATGACTTCTGTGATTTCTTCATAATCATTGTCCGGGTTGACCGGCAGGAACGGCACCAGCAAGGAACCCATCTGGGCACCGTCAAGGATCGGGGCTTTGGCTCCCACCAGAATGGAAAGACCGGTTTCTTTTCCGATTTTCAAGGCCCTTGGCATCACATTGATGCAGTGCATGCACCGGGTGCAGTTGGCATTGTCGATGAACATTTTTTTGTTTTCAAACTTCATGCATTTTGTGGGACACAGACCCAGTACTTCTTTTTCAAGGTCAAAGGGGCCCCAGTCTTTGCTGCCTTTGTAGGCACCGGCATTGGCCGGATAGGCAGGATCGTTTTCCACATATTTGTTTACCGCATCCTGGTCGATGCGGATGTCATCTTTCCAGGTACCGATAAAGGACATGTCAGACCGGGCAATGGATGCCACGCAGCAGTTGGGGCAGCCATCCAGTTTGAATTTGAACTTATAGGGGAAAGCTGGTCTGTGGAGTTCATCCTGGTATTCATTGGTCAGAAAATACACCAGGGCATTGGTGTCATAGCAGGAATATTCACACCGGGACTGTCCCAGACAGTCGGAGGGTGTTCTCAGGTTGGAGCCGGAGCCGCCAAGATCCTGATTCATGTCATGGGTCAAAGTCCAGAAGATTTCTTCCAGCTGTTTGGTGGTGGTTCCCAGAAGAATGATATCCCCGGTGGAGCCATGCATATTGGTGACTCCGGAGCCTCTGAAATCCCACAGGTCGCACAGCGTTCTGAGATAATCAGTCTTGTAATACTTGCCGGCAGGCTGATTCACCCGCATGGTGTGAAAGGCCTCAACCCCGGGAAAATTCTTGGGCTGGTCACAGTACCTGCCGATAACACCGCCGCCATAACCGAAAACACCGACAATGCCGCCGTGTTTCCAATGGGTTCTTCCGTGTTTGAAAGAAAGTTCCAAAATACCCAGAAGATCCTCAACAACATCCACCGGCATCTGGAATTCAATACCTTCCTCATTCTTTGCTCTCTTTTCAGCCTGAAATTTCAGGTCAGAGACAAAGCTAGGCCAGGGGCCGGATTCCAGCTGGTCCAGTAAAGGAGTTTCATGCTTAGCCATTTACTTACCTCCGTTAAAAGTTAAATGTACATTCAATAATGAAAAGAATTTCCAAGCTTTTCATTCAATAGTCTGATTTTTTATCATTTCAAATAGTTGTCCTGCAAACACCATCTTGTTTCAAGCTATACCTTCAGCAAAATACCATTGCAGGTATAGAATTTCTGTTTGCACATGTCAATAAAAAAACCAGCGGTTCACCGGTTTTTCGTACTCTGGCCTTGAAAACCTGACCATGGCATCTTCAATACCTGACAAATTCCGGCGCAGTGGGAAAAAAGATTTTCATGGACCAGTTCCCGTTCAGCAGCATCCGAAGGCCAGGCATCCACAAGATTTGCCATGATATCCTGGAGCTGTGCCTGACTGAAACCGTTCACAAAATCAACAAAAACACGACAGATATCTTCGGGTACCGGCGGATCCTCTGCTCCTGCTCCCGGGGATTTGTTTGCCCGGTGATCCAGTGCTGTGAGCACGCCTTTTATTGTTGCATCCAGTACGATCTGCGGCAGAAAAACCATGGGACCGGTTCCATCCAGGCGGTCCAGGCGCATGCGCAGTGTCAGATTCAAAAAATAAAAAAGCAGGCAGGAAAGCAGGTGTGCGCCTGGAGCGGATGTATCCCGGGCCGCATCAACCACCGGGGCTGTTCCCCGCACCGTAATCAGTCGGACATCACCTGTCTGCAGAGCCCCTGCCGCCGCCACAAAATCACCGGCCGCATGGTGCCAGGGATAAATTTCATTACCCGTGTGGATGTCATAATAGGCTGTCAGAACATAGGCGATTTTCTCGTATATCCGGGCAGCCTGGTGCCAAAAAATTACCATATGGGTGCCGTCATCCTGCCAGACAGCCACCTGGTTTTCGCCGGATATCCGGGTCACATGGAATTCACAGAATCCGGCAAACCATTCTCCCAGAAAAAATGCCGCAATCTTCCCGGTTGATCTGATTTCACCGGCACCAAATACCCGGGGAATAAAAGAGGGTACCACCCGGGAGGCCATGTTTGCCAGCAACTGAAATTCTGTTTTAATGAGGGAGAGTCCCGGTTCTTTTACAGCACCATTGAGTACCAGATAAAGGGGGGAACAAAACCGGGTTGCAATGGTTATTTTAAGGGGATGATAAAAGGCACCGTGTTTTTCCAGGCTGATGTCAAGAGCCTGGATCCGGCCGCAATTCTCTGCAAGGGATGTAACAGCCCGGTACAGCATGTCGCTGTTATCTCTGATCAAAAAATTCCGGGCTGCCAGAAAATATTCCCCCACAGTAAACCCTTTACAGGGATTTTGAAAAAAGTGGTTTGCCGCGGCAGGTTTTCTGTCGTTAGCGCCTCTGCTGTCTACAGTGTTTTTTCCGGACAGGAGCATATCCCACACAGGGCTGCCCGGACCAACCCGGCTGCTGTGGCCCGGCATGTAAAAGGATATATCCGGCCTTAAACTCATGCCTCCCTGTGGGCTGCCAGTTCTTCGATAAGTTGCGGGGCCACCTCATAGCCCAGTTCCCGGGCTTTATCACAATGGTAGATGGCCTTTTTATAGTCTTTGAGTTCCAGAAACCCCACGGCCAGATTATTGTGTGCAACAGGAAATTCCGGCTGTACCTGAACCGCTTCCTGGCTGGCTTTGACCCCTTCTGCATGCAGGCCTTTCATGAAATAGGCCGTACCCAGGGTGGCATATGCCTGGACAAAATTTTTGTTGTGGATAATGGCTTTTTTCAGGTGTTTAATGGCCTTGTCCACTTTTTCCTCATCCTCTTTGGGGTCTTTGCCGTCCACCAGCTGAAGCAGAACAAAAGCCATATTGGCATACCCTTCGGCAAATCCGGCCCGGGCTTTGGTGGCCCGCTGGTTGAACCGGTAACACCCCTCCAGGTCCCCCCGCTGCAGACAGATGCCGCCCAGAAGCACATAGGCCTCGGCCAGGGTAGGACTGTTCTCAATGGCTTCGTGCAGCACTTTTTCAGCTTCCATATATTCTTGTTTTCCCAAAAGGGCCACCCCCAGGTTGTAATGGGTGGTGCCGCATTCAGAGTTCTGGGTCAACTGGTATCTGAGTCTTGCAATATGCTCATCCGCATTCCGGGGCAAATGGTCCCTTTGCTGCGCTTCTGACATGAACAACTCCTTAATATTGTATACATTTATATCTTGTGTTCCGGGTCAAATTTAATATAATAGACTTTTTGCCGCAGGAGTCAAGATCTTTGGGGTCCGGTCTTCGGACAATAATTTTTCTTGCACCAGGATTACGCCTGTGGTAGCACCTGAATCTTTATTTTACAATTTCAGGAGAATACTTCCATGGAAAAAGGATGTTTTACCGCGCTCATCACCCCGTTTACCAAGGCCGCAGAACTGGACCAGAAAGGCCTGGAACAGCTCATTGATTTTCAAATCCACAACCAGATCACCGGCATTCTGGTCACAGGCACCACAGGAGAGAGCCCCACATTCAAATGGCAGGAACACAACCATGTCATTGCCCTGGCTGCCAAACAGGTGAAC
>JAABRW010000189.1 GCA_011390695.1 Desulfotignum sp. | reverse complement strand
GGGATTTTCCGTTGTGGCCCCCACCAGGGTGATGAGCCCGGTTTCCACATGGTGTAAAAACGCGTCCTGCTGGGATTTGTTGAACCGGTGAATTTCATCCACAAACAGCAGGGTCCGTTTTTTAAACAAACTGCGCTTTTCTCTGGCTGTATCAATGATTTCCCGGATGTCTTTCACCCCGGACAGCACAGCGGAAATCTTGACAAATGCACATTTTGTTTCATGGGCAATGATGTTTGCCAGGGTGGTTTTGCCGCACCCCGGCGGCCCCCACAGGATCATGGAAAACACCCGGTCATCCTGGATCGCTTTCTGGAGCAGGCTGCCCGGGCCGATGAGGTGGTCCTGGCCTGTGAGCCGGTCCAGTTTTTTGGGCCGCATACGGTCTGCCAGGGGCACCATCCCTGCCATCTGCTGATCTGCCTGTGAATCGAACAAATCCATGAGAGTTACGCCTGGTGATCCCGTCTGCGTTTTTTACGGCTCTGGTCTTTGCGCTGTTTCTGCCGTTTCACTGTGATCCGTTCCTTTTTATCGGCAATCCGGGCTTTTTCTCTGGTTTTTCCGGAAAAATCCATCCTGCCGGTTTTTTCCCGAAAATACAGTTTTATAGGGGTCAAAGACAATGGAATCATCTGGCGCAGCTGGTTTATGAGATACCGCTTGTAGGAAAAATGCACGGCGGCCGGATAATTGACAAAACATACAAAGCACGGGGGCCGGGTGGCCACCTGGGTGGCGTAAAAAAATTTCAGGCGCCGGCCCTTGTGTAAAGACGGTTCTTCCCTGAACACGGCATCTTCAATGATCCGGTTCAAGGTGCCGGTATTGATACGGAAGCAGTATTCCTTATACACTTTGGCTGCCATATCCAGGATCCTGTGGCAGCGCTGGCCTGTGAGGGCGGATATTGTCATGGCCGGGGCATAGGACAGGAACTTGGACTTGTACCGCAAATCAGCAATCCAGGCTTTTTCACCTTTTTCCTGCTTGTCCACCAGATCCCATTTATTGAGCAGAAAAATGGCACCGCACCCCCTTTTTTCCGCATATCCCGCAATGGTGATGTCCTGATCGGTGATGCCCTCTGCCGCGTCGATAAGGATCAGGGCCACATGGCAGTCATCCAGGCTTCTCAGGGATTTGAGGATGGAAAATTTTTCCAGCTTCTGTGTCACCTTTCCCTTGCGCCGGATACCGGCTGTGTCAACCAGCACAAACTGCTGCCCTTTGCGGGTAACACTGAGTTCTATGGCATCCCTGGTGGTGCCGGCTGTTTCATTAACCACCACCCGGGCTTCGCCGAACAGCTGGTTGGCCAGACTGGATTTGCCCACATTGGGCCGGCCCACAATGGCGATGCGGATGGGTTCCTCTGCATCCGGTTCAGCTTCCACAACATCGGGAAAATCCCCCACCAGATCATCCAGAAAATCATCCATGCCGATGCCGTGCTCAGCTGACACCGCATAAAAATCATCTATGCCAAGGGCGTAGAATTCTCCCAGATCATCCTGCTGCCGCAGATTTTCAATCTTGTTTATGACAAAAAAAACAGGCTTGCCGGTTTTGCGCAGAAAATCGGCCAGATCCCAATCATAAGGCGAAAGCCCGGACCGGCCGTCCAGAACAAAAACCAGGACATCTGCCTGTGCCACGGCCAGGGCCAGCTGCTCCCTGATCTGGGCGGCAAAACTGTCCTCATCCCCCTGGAGAAACCCGCCGGTGTCGATCAGGGTGAAGGGTTTGTCGTTCCATCGGGCTTCTCCGTAATGGCGGTCCCTGGTAACCCCGGGCATGTCGTCCACCAGGGCCTGCCTGGACCGGATCATTCTGTTGAACAATGTTGATTTGCCCACATTGGGCCGGCCCACCAGGGCCACAACCGGTTTCATATATCTCTCCTTATGATGCCTGACAGCGTAATGCAGGCAGTATATATCATGTGCTTTTATTATTAAACAGGTATGATTGTTTAGCAGATATCTGTTTTGTCCGGGAAAAGAGAAAGGAGCTGATGGCCGCTAATACCAGGCTCTTGCCAGCCGTCGCCGCCACCGCATGGGAAACATGAAACAGGATCAGATGTAAATATTGACTTTAAGAAGCTGTTTTTTCTGCTGCAGCTGTCTTTCCAGATCGATTTTCTGCTGCTGATACTCCCTTTCCAGGTCTCGGGATGCATTGGCGTATCTTTCTTCTATCCGTCTTTCTTTTTTATCATAGGTTTTCTGCAGAGACTGCTTTTTCCGGGAAATTTCAGCAGAATCCTTTTCAACTGCCCGGCCATTATCAGATACATTCTCGGCCTCAGACGTTTGGGCCGGTTTCTGTGCAGCAGCCGCAACAGCATGACCCTGATATCCGGTAAAGACATGTGCACTGGATTTAATGGTCACCATTTGCTTTATCCTTGATATACGCCCGTGTTGCAGTTTTGAAAACCATACTGCCGGATACCGGAAATGTCAACAAAAAAGGCCCCTAGCAACAGCTGAAGGCCTTGATTATCTAAGTGACGTCCCCAAGGGGATTCGAACCCCTGTCGCCGGCGTGAAAGGCCGTATTTAGAAATTTCCCTGGATTTACCTGTACATATCTAAAAACAAGAGGCACAAAACCAAATATCCGGGAATAACATATATTATTGGAAAGACTGTGAATGGGAAACCGGAAAAGAGTTATCATATCCGATACCGAAAAGGTGGCAAGTTGGTCGAGGAAAAGGCGGGCTTTCACTGAACAGGGCGTTGCCATGCTGTCCGGCATACTTAACAGCGACCGGGCCATTCTGGTGAATATCCAGATCATGCGGACATTCACAAAACTCAGACACATGATTGCTGGTCATGAAGAATTGAAAAAGGCAGTGGATGAATTAAGGGAACAGACAGATGAGCGGTTTGAAGTGGTGTTTTCTGTTCTGGACAAACTGTTGACAGATAATGAAAAACCCAAGAAGAAAATAGGGTTCTAACCGATCTCCCGGTCATAGGCGGACGCGCTGAATAGCCACTATATGCCCCTGTTGGCACTGGCCGGGATCACAAATTCAAGTGGGGGCGGATTACGCGCCATGACCTTGCCAAGCTTTTTCCGGATGACAGTGCCAAAACCCTTCAAGAGGCGGTGAATCGGCTGGTGAAAGATGGCTGGTTGCGACGGGCATGGCGGGGGGGGTGAGTATCGGGTGTTGACGGCTTTGCAAAGAAGGGTTATCATTGGATCATAACATATCAGGGCTTGATACGCTGCTTGATCTCGATGGAGAAGTATATCCGATGGATAGCGCAAACACAACCAAAGGATTATTGGGTATGACAATGCACACGGGATCAAGCTACCCAAAAAAAAGAAATTCTCAGGAAGGCGGGATGTCTGGGACCATAAACATAAAATGACGATGACAACTGTTTATGAATTCGAAAGTGCCCTCAAAAACACAATAACACAAGGCACTAATTTCCGCAATGTGTTTAGAATACGTCGCTGATCTTTTTTGGACAGCTTGAAAAGCTGCCTCTGGAAAACAGGATTGTTCAAGTCCAAACGTATGTGCGGGTCTGATTGGGAGGTCATTGTTTTATCCGGGCTTCCAGTTCCTCGAAGTTTGTATCTCCGGGAGGATTTTTTTCCGTCCAGGCAATTGCTTCTTTAAGTTCTGCCTGAACACCCGGTTGGTGGAGCCACCGTTCATTATCAGGTATAAAACGGCCCAGTTTTACAATCCAGACACCTGTGTCGATTTCATCCAACATAACGGTCTGGCCTGCGAATTTTTTTCCCAGGGAAATCTGTCCGCTGCTTCCGACTGTTTTTATGATAGTCATAAATCCTCCTGAACTTAATTATTATAATTTAATATGGCATGAATGCATGAAAAGTCAATAGAAGATTGTAAAGGCGGGGTGTATTATTATGGAAGCGATCAGACAAATTGTAGATCTGGATAAATTGGGAACTGTTATCAATATTCCCAAAGATTTTAAGTATACAAAAGTTGAAGTTATTATTTTCCCCGCCGAAGATTCTCTTCAAACTGAAAAAGAAAAATTTGTCCCAGAAACTTTTTATGGAATCAGTTCTTTTTCCGA
>JAABRW010000188.1 GCA_011390695.1 Desulfotignum sp. | reverse complement strand
TGTTCTTTTTCCAGGTAATCGGTGTATTGTTTGAAACTCTGGTCCAGTTCAGCAACCACATCGTCCAGGATATCGGATTTGGAATTATAATGGTGAAAGATGGCACCGGTGGTCATGCCGATGTGATAGGCGATATCCTGGATAGTGGTCTTGTGGTACCCCAGCCGGGCGAACAGATGGGTGGCAGCCTCCAGGATCCGTTTGCGGGTCTCGATGCGCTTGGCTTCCTTTTTGTTCACCAGAGGTGTCATGATGCTATCCCTAGCCGTTTCAGGGTGTTGGAGCTGGGTTTTCCCGTGCTGTCCCAGCCCCGGGCCGTATAGTAAGCCTGGCGCATGACGGCCATATCGTTTTCAGAAATCTTATGCCCTTTGGCCGGACCATCCGGCAGCGATTCCTGAACAAACCGCCGGGGCAGGGTGTCGGTTGCCGGATCCATGCCCTGGTCCAGGTTGAACTGCCGGGTGAGATTCCAGATACGCTCGCCCACCTGGTTGAAAACATCGGCAGAAACCCGGGTGCCTGTGGCAGCGGACAACAGGTCTGCATAGGTATCGGCACTGATACCGAAGCTGCCGAAATCGCATTTCACCAGGGTGTCGGTGCCGGCGGAGTAATTCTGCAGTGCAATCACCATCTCTGCCTTTCCTTCCGGAGACAAAGGATCGATCTTTCTGCCTTCCCATTCGCCGGCCAATTCGTAGGGTACAGTGAATCCCCGCTGGTGGCAACCGCCCCGGTCTCCTGTCATATAGGCCAGCCCCATGCCGGACACCCCCCGGGGACCCCAGGCAGGGGTTTCCAGGCCTTTGGTGTGCAGGGCCAGATCAGCTGCACTGCCCCCGATTTCTTCGGCCGCAGTCCGCACCCCTTTGGCCAGAAGTTTACCCAGGCCGGGCTTTTGGAAAGCCATGGACCGGAGCAGATGTTCCGCTGCCGCTGCATTGCCGAAAGTCAGGTCTATGCCAGGCGGGAGGGAGACCAGGCCTTTTTCGCAGGCTTCCATGGCAAAGCTGATGAGGCTGCCGCTGGACATGGTATCCAGCCCCAGCAGATCGCATAATTTTACCAGATGGGCCACGACCCGGATATCGGATATCCCCAGGTTGGATCCCATGAGGGCGGCAGATTCATACTCCACTATATCGGTGACCATGCCTTTGAATTTTCCGGTCCTTACCGCCCCGATTTTGGCGCAACCGATGGGACACCCCATACATGCGTTGGTGCCCAGCCACAGGTGTTTTTGCTGACCCTGGTCTCCTAATGCAGCAGCTTTGTCAAAGGTGCCGAACTGGTAGTTCAGGTTCGGCAGAAGTCCGGTTTCACTGGCAAATTCAACGGATGCGGCTGTGCCCCCCTGTTTGAGTGTCTGGATATCCGGGCTGGCAGCCAGTTCTCCAAGGGCTTTTTCACAGGCCAGTTTATACCGGTGCGGGTCATGGACCGTTACCAGCCGGGTGCCGCGCACTGCCACCGCTTTGAGGTTTTTGGATCCCATGACCGCGCCGGCACCGGCCCTGCCGGCCTGGCGATTGAATTCACAGGCGATAAGGGCAAACAGCACCCGGTTTTCTCCGGCCGGTCCGATATTGGCGATTTTAATGGTGTCATCATTGCATTCCGCTTTGATAAGGCGGTTGGTTTCCAGGATATCCTGGCCCCAGAGATGGGCAGCATCCCGGATCTCCACCTTTTCGTCATCAATCCAGATATATACCGGTTTGGCGGCCCGGCCGGTGATGATGATACCGTCATATCCCGCATATTTGATCTCCGGTGCAAAACTGCCCCCGAAATAGGAGTCCAGAAACAGATTGGTCAGCGGGCTTTTGGTCACAACACACCCCCGCATGGCAGGGGCTGATGTGCCGGTCAAGGGCCCTGTCATGAACATGAGCATGTTTGCAGGACCAAGGGGGTCTGTGCCCGAAGATACCCCGTCTGCCAGCAGTTTTGCCCCGAATCCTTTGCCGCCGATAAAGTGTTGTTTCAGGGAATCAGGCACTGCCAGGGTTTTGCTGCTGTTGGTGGAGAGGTCAATGTGCAGGAAGGTATCTGCATAGGCATCAGTCATGGGAATTCTGCTCCTTGAGAGGGTTTGAAACAAATTCCAGGGCCCCTGCCGGGCAGGCTGCCACGCAGGCTGGCGCTCCCTGACACAGTTCGCATTTTATCGCCTTTTTTGTATCAGGATCCAGGTGTACCATGTCCACGGGGCAGTACTGGACGCACAGGGCACATCCAATGCATTGTTCCGCATCAATCTGCACCACCCCCTGTGTGGTCCGCGTGATGGCCCCCACCGGGCATGCCTGCATGCAGTAGGCATTTTCACACTGGCTGCACACCACCGGCAGATGATACAGGTGTTCCCTTTTGTGGCGGATATCCAGCCTGGCACGCCTGGGGTTGAATCCGCCGGTGAACGCAAGGCTGCATGCCAGCTGGCAGATGCTGCATCCGGTGCATTTGTCAAAATGGGTATGGATAAACGGAGTGATAGCTGCCTCCTTTTCGGGTAATTTTTTGGATACGAGATATCACATATTATGTACTATGTAAATGTTTTTTTGCCGGGCATCAAAATGTATAACCGATGGAGAAATGGATCTTTCCGGAATCCTCGCCTGTTTCCGGATTCAGGCGGTATCCGTAAAGCAGGCCCACAGGCCCCACAGGGGTCATATAACGCAGACCCGAGCCCAGAGTGAATTTAAAGTCTTCATCACTGCCGGTTTTGGTGGTGTCCCGCAGGGAGCCTGCATCAACAAATATGGGCAACTCAAAATTTTTGCCCAGAGCAATGCGTGCTTCAATGGAGCCGGCAATCTGGGTTTTGCCCCCCACTGGATCACCAAAGGTATCAACTGCCAGCTCATTTTCGGCAAACCCCCTTACATCTGAAATCCCGCCTAGAAAGAACAGCTGGTCATCGGGCAGATCAAGATCATCAGAAAAACTCTGGATGGTGCCGTACATGGCCTGGAACGCCAGTACCAGCCGGGAAAAGGGCTGGATATAGTATTTGGCCTTTACCTGGTATTTCACAAAATTGTCCAGGTCTTCCAGGATATCCCGGTTGTAGCCGGCAGATGCATTGAGATAGAACCCGCTGGTGGGTTTGGCATAGGAGTCCACCGAAGACCAGGTGAAAAACGGGGTTGCCGATATAATCCCCCTGGGTTCGTATACATCGGGATTCACACCGGCTGTCGCGCCGGTGGCATACTGTTCTCTGGATTCCAGGTTAAAGGCGGTGCCCACTTTCAGGTGCGGGGTCAACTGTTTTTCAAATGACACAGATGATCCGTACTTGCGGGTGCCGAAGTTCTGGTTTTTCAGTTCTTCTTCAGATGCGTACACATTGACATCCGAATAGATATGTTGTGACAGAAAATCAAAATCCGTTATACCCAGGATGGTCTCATACCCGATGCCGGAAACCCGGGCATCCAGATACAGTTTCCGGTTGGTTCCCAGCAGGTTTCTGTTACCGGCAGACACCCCAATATAGGCATCTTTGGCTGTGTCATACCCGATGCTGGTGTCAAGAAAATAGGGTTTTTTCTCCTCCACATCAGCCATGAAAAACACCTGGTCAAGATTTTCCCGGATACCCACGGCTTTGAAATCCGCTCTTTCAATGCACTGGATATTTCTGATTTCTTTTTGCAGGGAAACAAAACTGTTCAAAGACACAGGTTCCCCCTGTTCAAGGGTGTTGTGCCGGAGTATCACCGAATCTTTGGTATCAAAATTGCCGAACACCCATACCCCGCCCACCGTGGCCCGGGTGTTCGGCTCCACCTGGAATGTGACCTGGTAATCTTTTCCATCCAAATCGATACGGGTCTGGACATCTGCGTAAATATATCCTTTTTCCGCAAGGAACGAAAGAATTGCCATGCGGTCTGCATCCACCTGTGACGGGATGAACGGCTCTTTTTCCCGGGTTTGCAGTATCTGCATGATGTCTGATGCAACCATCTCCGGCAGGCCGGAAAGCGTTACCCGGGTGATATGCCTGCGGTATCCTTCGGCAACTTCAAATATTACATCGCCGAACATCCTGTTTTTTTTGTCTGCTGCATCCCATG
>JAABRW010000187.1 GCA_011390695.1 Desulfotignum sp. | reverse complement strand
CCCCGTCCTTGATTACCGATGCCACATTGGCTGCCACCTGCCGCATCTGTTCCGACACTGCCGGCGGCTTATACACCACAGGATCGCGATCGGAGTTGACCAGAAGATCGAATTCATCAATGGAAACAAAGGTATCGCCATAGGTAAACGGTATCTTTGTGTTTATCTCTCCCACCACAAGAGAGGCTTTTTCCATGGCTTTTCTTGCCACATCAACAGCCACGCCGAGACTGCAGTAGCCGGCATCATCCGGCGGGGTTATCTGGACAAAGGCCACGTCGATATCCAGCTTTCCCGATTTAATAATCTTTGGAATTTCAGAATAATAGGCCGGGATCAGATCCACCTGGCCCGAGGAAATGGTATCCCAGGCAATATAGCCGGAAAAAAATGTTTTCAACCGGTGATTGGGGGCATTGAGCTTTTCCACTGACAGAATGGTGTCCCCCAGAACTGCCAGCTGCACAAGTTCAAGATCCCGGATATTTCTGGTATCAACACCCAGCAGATTTTTTATCAAAGTTCTGGGAGCAGCCGGTCCGGTACCGATGAAAATCGTCATGCCGGGTTTTATGTGGTGCAGCACTTTTTCAGGAGAGATCAACCGATCCTTCCAGTTCGAAGAAGTTACATCTGCCATGGGCAGCTCCTTTTTCCGGTCCCAGGTATAAACGTTCTCGTGAACATGGTATTTCATACCAGTTTATGTTTCAGTGCGCAATGGGCAGCGGGATTACCCCGGGCGGATCTGAAGCAGAACCCCGTTGCATACGATCTCATCCCCCACCCGGATTTTTTTCTGCTTTCGGGTTTCCACACTGCCGTTCACCTGTACCAGACCCTGTGCAATAAAATGCTTGGCCTCCCCGCCGCTGGCAGCCAGATTTTCAAACTTGAGTATCTTGTACAAGGCCACAGGTTCTCTGGACAAAAGAACAGTTCTTTTCTGCATATCTGCCATATGTGCTCCTGTTTTCAGGTGATAAGACCGGCATTGGACCGGATGGCATCTGCCCGCAGCCGCCCCTGAATATACAGGGCCAGGGCCGCAACCGCCTGGTCGCATACCTGGAATACCGGGACCCCGGCTGCCATAAGCGCATCCCGGAGCGGATCATAGAGCCTGCCCCCGTCCACCACTGTCACAATAGGGGTATCGGTTTTCTGCACCAGGTCTGACATCAGCTGCCGGATACTGTCCTTCTGGTGCATATCAAAGGCTGTGACCCGGGTGCTGTCAAGGGTTTTCATGGCCGGAGACAAGGGGTCCAGGCTCAGGATCACCGCATCCACATGGGGGTCTTTTGCCAGAATCTCACAGATCAGGGCATGGGCTTCATCATCTGCCGCAGGATTGATGTCCAGGGGATTGGCCAGGGTCACAAGGGAGGACAGGCCCTTGGTTTTCAATACCTGTGCCACCTGGTGCCAGGTGCTGTCTTCACACCGGGAAAGCGCCAGGGAATAATCATCGGACTGGATGGAATCTGCCATACCCACCGCCTCGAATCCGGCACCGCTGACAGCTGCCAGGCGGTTTCCCTGGATGGTTTTGCGGCTCAAGGTTTCCGCCAGGAGCATCAGGTCCTGGAACTCGGTGAAACTGCGGGCAACAATGGCCCCGGCCTGGGAAACACTGCTTTCACACACCATGTAATCCCCGGCCAGAGAAGCGGTGTGGCTGCCGGTGGCTGCCTTTCCTTCCGGGGTTCGCCCGGCTTTGTAGAACACCACCTCTTTGCCGGCCAGCACAGCCTCCTGGACCGCCCTGCAGAATGCCAGGCCGTCCAGGTCGGTGAACCCTTCCGCATACACGGCAATGACATCCACCCGGTCACAGTCTGTAAAATACTGTACCATATCCCCCAGGGTGAGGTCTGTCTGGTTGCCCATGGAAATCATATAGGCAGGGGACAAAAACGGGCACTGGTGGGTGCGGTGGAGCATGAACGCCCCGCTCTGGCTGATCAGGGCCGACCGGTGATACCCGCTTTTGCGCTCCTTGGGCAGTTTTTCATCCGGAATAAACCAGGTGTCATACTGCCCCGGCCTGGAAATCACCCCCATGCAGTTGGCCCCCAGAAACACCGGTCCGCCGTTTTCCAGGGTGTGTGCTGCATGGATCTGTTCCACCACCTGCCGGGCCCGGGCCTGGCTGTCTTTTGTCTCCCCCATGCCCCCGGGAATCAGCATCACGGTGCGGGCCGCATCCCTGCGGATAATCTCTTCCACCAGATCCGGCACCTGGGATGCCCCTACTGCCACAATAAACAGATCCAGTTTTTGTATCCTGTCTTTTTCCAGACCGGAGAGGCCGTCAAGGCAGCGCACCCCGTCTATGTCATGTTGATCTTTTTTAAATACCACCACCTGGTCTTTCTCAAACCCCTGTGCCAGGATATTGTCTAAAATGGTGCGCCCGAAATTTTTCCGGGTGGCGGACACCCCGATGATGCCGATGCTTGCAGGATGCAAAAGGTGATCTATCTTTGCCACCGGCCGCTGTCCCGGTTGTTTTTCCGGAAGGGAAAACCGGCACAGTCCGTCCAGGGGCACCATGAGGTAATCGGTAAAGGCAAAGGGATTGATCTCCAGTTCCGCAATCACAAAAGGGGCATCCGGATTGGCCCGGGAATAGAAATTGCCGATGCGCACAAAGGACTCAAAACACTCCATGATCTGCTCATCTGTGACGATCCGCCGCTGTCCCCGGGTCAGGCCGGCCAGTTTCCGGTAGGAGATGGTCTGGCGGAAAATCTGAAAAAACCCGGGGCCGTCTTCCATGGCTGTGGAGGCGGCCACAATGGCCTGTCCCTTCCTGAACCGCCTGGCATACAGTTCTGTGTCCGTACCCCCCAGCCCTGCGCTGAGGATGGTGCCGAACTCCCGGGTATGGCGCAGCCCCACAATGAGTTCATTGCCGAATGCCCGGGAATCAGGGGGCATGTACTGGACCTGGAGCACCCCTTTGATATCCCTGGCAACTGCGGTGACCAGGGCTTTTCCTGTCAGTCCCCGGTAGGGGCCGGCAAGGTCCTGGTCCCGGACCCAGGCGGCATAATCTTCCGGCACCTCATAAAACATGCGCCGCACTGTTGACCGTATTTTGTTGGCTTGTTTTTCCACAATCCTGACCCCGCCCACTTCGGTTTTGTGGATAATGGTGGGGGATACGATTTTCAATACGGTCCGGTCCCCGGGAAGTGCTGTCAGCTCTTCATCGGAAAACCGCTCTCCCCTGGTCAGCAGATGGTTTTTCGGCGGGGTTTCCGCACCGGAACAGGCCAGCAGCCGGTATACCTCATATTCATAGAGAAAATTCCTGCCCTCGCTTCGGGCGGTCTCAAACAACCGGGTGATCCGGTCAAAATCAATGGGAATGTCCATATAATGTGATCCTAAAAACAAAAAAGAGGTCCATACAGGTTGAAAAACTCATACCATCGGAAACTGTATACTGTCAATGGCCACGGTCTTTCAAAGGCTTGAGCCGGACAGCACAGATGACCAGAAGACAACACATGCCTGCCCCGAAAAATGCGGGAAACCAGAAAAAGGTATCCATAAAAACCTGGTTCTCCACAGCATCGGATGCCAGCATGTCTGCCTTATCCACCCCTGTTTTTTCCAGCTTGAGCACCAGGGCGTACAGTATGCCCAGAACCCCGTAGGAAATATTGTAGGACAGTCCCTTGAAACTCAGCACGGTTGCCCGCTGCCGTGAATCCGCTTCCCTGTTCACATAAAAACTGACAAAAAAACCGGTGAAATACATGGCGGCAAAAGTTATCAAGGCCGGAACAATGCCGAACCAGGGCCAGAAAAAGTTCATGGTCACAAGCCCTGTTCCGGCCAAAACCACTGTCACAACAAGGGCATAAACAGGAGATTTTTTCTCGGCGATCTGTCTGGCAATTTTTGGCACCACCATGCCCAGCAGGGCAACCCCGGAGCCCAGGAGGCCGAAAATGGATTCCGGAATTTCAATCATCCGGTAATACTGGCTGGACAGGGTAATGACCATGCGGATCACCCCGTCCAGGAGCATGCCGAAAAGTATCACCGACAATACAAACGGGGTTTTCACAATCCAGGTGCCGGC
>JAABRW010000186.1 GCA_011390695.1 Desulfotignum sp. | reverse complement strand
AGGCCCAGAAAATGGAATCCGTGGGACGGCTGGCAGGGGGGGTGGCCCATGATTACAACAATATGCTCAATGTGATCATCGGGTATGCAGAACTGGCCCTGGGTAAAATTGATCCTGTTAACCCGGTGCACGCTGACCTGGAAAAAATCCATACAGCTGCCACCCGTTCGGCAGATATTACCCGCCAGCTGCTGGCATTTGCCAGAAAGCAGACCATTGATCCCAAAGTGCTGGATTTGAACCGGACAATTGACGGGGGTATGCTCCAGATTTTGCACCGGCTCATGGGGGAGAATATTGATTTGTCCTGGCAGCCTGCCGACACCCTGTGGCCCGTGAAAATGGATCCGGTGCAGATCGATCAGATCCTGGCCAATCTGTGTGTGAACGCAAGGGATGCCATAGCGGATGTGGGAAAAATCACCATTGAAACCGGGACAAAAACATTTGACCAGGCATATTGTGATGACCACCCGGGCTTTATTCCCGGTGATTTTGTCATGCTGGCGGTGAGTGACAACGGCTGCGGCATGGACAAAGAAACCCAGGAAAATATGTTTGAGCCTTTTTTTACCACCAAAAAAGCAGGAAAAGGCACCGGTCTGGGGCTTGCCACGGTGTACGGCATTGTGAAGCAGAACAACGGCTTTATCAATGTCTACAGTGAACAGGATAAAGGCACCACCATACGGATTTACCTGACCCGCCACACAGAGCACCAGGAACCGGCACAGCCGGAAAAAAGAAACCCTGTGCCGTCAGGCCAGGGCGAGACCGTTCTGGTTGTTGAGGATGAAACCGTCATCTTGGACCTGGCCTGTGCCATGCTGGACCATCTGGGGTACACCGCACTCGCGGCTGCCTCTCCGGAGGAGGCCCTGAACCTGGCACAGGCCCATGCCGGTAAAATCCACCTGATGATTACCGATGTGATCATGCCCGGAATGAACGGCCGGGACCTGGCTGTACAGCTGACACAATTGTACCCGGACCTCAAAGTGTTGTTCATGTCCGGTTACACCGCCAATGTGATCGCCCACCACGGGGTGCTGGATCCTGGCGTGCATTTTATGCAAAAGCCCTTTTCCATGGATGATATTGCAGCAAAGGTGCGGGAGGTTATGGATGATGCATTGTTGTAATACCGGGCAGACGGGTGTAATAAGTATGAACCGAAATAAGGTATAGCTTTAAAAAGGAAAAATCCTGTGAAACATATTCTGATTATTGATGATGAAGCCCCAGTCAGATTTTTGTTTGAAAAAATGCTTGAACAGGAGAGCATAGCCTGTGCAGCAGGTGCAAAAGCCGTTCTGGAAAAGCCGGTGGAAAGGGCTGTTCTTTTGTCTGCTGCCAAAACAATTCTGGAATGAAACAGATGAAAAAATCACACCAGGTAAAAGAAATTTTACAGATAGATGTCTCAGAGGCAAAACTGACAGCATGGCAGGAAAACGCCTATACTGATAAGTATGAAAAACTTCTTCTCAAATTCCGGGACCTGATTCAGGCTGACCTGGAAATCATTTACATGAACAACATGCTGCAGGATGAAAACAAACAGTTAACAGATTATATCTCCGAAATTAAAACCCTCAGGGTAAGATTACCCATCTGCAAAGAATGTGCTGAAAAAACTATCCTGGTATGAATGTTTAAGTCTTGCTTTAAGGCCGGCAAGAATGAAGAAAGGAAATTGTTATGAAAAAGGACGTTACCATATCTTTGGGTTTTGACAATGAAGCCTATCCAGCAGGTACGCATATGTGCCTTATTTATAATGATGAAGTAGAACGCCGCAAAATTATCACCAAATTTCTGGAGGGAGGACTGAAAACAGGAGAGAAAGTGGCCTATTTTGTTGATACCATCTCCCCCATGGATGTGTATGCCTGGTTGGAAGAAATGGATATCACCCTACCGCAAAAAAAGCTGAATGTCGCATTCACAGCAGCTGAAGCCCAAAAAACATACTGCCCGGACGACACCTTTGTCCCTGACAGAATGCTGGCAACGCTGCGGGACTTTTACAGCCGGTCTGTGGAACAGGGCTATCCCCACTGCCGTATCAGCGGCGAGATGGGCTGGGCTTTGAAAAACCTGCCTGGTTCAGAGCGCCTCATGGAATATGAATCACTGGTCAATGTGGTTGTTGCCACGCATCCGGTAACTGCTGTCTGCCAGTATGATGCCAACCGGTTTGACGGGGGCACCATACTCAAATGCCTTGAGGTGCATCCCTATATGATTGTCCGGGGACAGGTGGTGCACAATCCCTATTACATGACACCGGAAGAGTTTTTGGCGCCGCTTCAAAAGCACGCAGAGAAGTGAAAGAATGACAGGGGGGTGAATATGGATGCAGACATAAAAATCATCGGCCAGCTCTCAACAGCGGAAAACATACTGCATGTTTTTCCCTCCCCCGGGAAAATAGGTGACTTTTCTACCCAGGCATTAAAAAAGATTCCCGGTATCGTCAGAAATTCTATTTGCTTTAAGGGGTTATCGCAACCATCGGGTGATCTGGTCAAATTACCTTGTGAAGGCTGTTATATGGCATCTCAGATGCATTTTTTAAAAGATCAACTGGTGTGCAGGCTTGACGGCAAGCAAAACCATAAAACCTATTATTTAAAAACAGCGGCCCATTTTTTTGGTATTCTGATTATCGAAATAGGAGATCCGGACCTGTTTTCCCCCTATGCCCCGTTTATCAGCAATTTTTCTAATACTATCTCCATTAACATGGAAAATATCTGGCAAAAAGAACAATTACAGACCAAAAACAGGGTATTGAAACAGCACCGCCAAAATCTTGAGTCCCTGGTAAAAGAGCGAACCGAACAGCTTGAAAAAAGTGAATACCTGCTGGATAAGACCCAGAAAATGGCAAAAATCGGGGGCTGGGAATGGGATGTGGAAAAGCAGACCATGAACTGGACCACTGAGACCTATCGCATCCATGGGCTTGATCCCGGCGCACATGAAAAGTGTTCTCCTGAAAACAGCGTGAAATGTTACGACCCGGCAGACCGACCTGTAATATGGAAAGCTTTCCAGCAGTGTATAAAAGACAAAACCCCCTATGACATGCAGTTTCGTATCACAACATATAAAAACCGAAGGGTATGGATCCGCACCATGGGATGGCCGGTCCTGGAAAGCGGACGTGTCATCAAGGTCATCGGCAATATAATGGATATCTCAGATTACAAACAATTGGAAGAAGAGCATATTGCCTTGGAAAAAAAGCTCCACCATGCCCGGAAAGCGGAAAGCTTAGGCCGCATGGCCGGGGCCATTGCCCACCATTTCAATAACCAGCTCAGTGTGGTCATGGGCAATCTGGAATTGGCCCTGGAAGATTGCCCAATGGAAACGCCATATCGTGACAACCTGGTTGAGGCCATGCAGGCCGCCCACAGATCCGCAGAAATAAGCGGGTTGATGCTGACCTATCTGGGGCAGGACGTTGGCAAGACCCGGGAACTGGATCTTTCCGGTCTCTGTCTAAAGCATCTGTCCATACTGCGCACCTCCCTGCCCAGGGGCATTGTGCTGGAAACAGATTTCATGTCTGTGGGACCGGCCGTGCGTGTCAATGCAGATCAGATGCAGATGGTGCTGCTTCATCTGGTTACCAACGCAGCAGAAGCCATAGGTGACAACACCGGTCGAATCAGGCTTTCCACACGGACAATCCAGTTGTCTGATATTCCCAGAATTGTCACCGCCCCGGTGGACTGGCATCCGGATGCGAACATGTATGCCTGCGTGGAGGTGTCAGATACAGGATCCGGTATTGCGGAACAGGATATGGAAAAATTGTTTGATCCATTTTTCACTACCAAATTCACGGGCAGGGGCCTGGGACTGCCCGTGATACTGGGGCTGGTAAAATCCTGGGAAGGGGCATTCTGTGTGGAGAGTAAAAAAGACCAGGGCAGTTCCTTTCGAATTTTACTGCCGGTCCAGAAAAAGGAGCTTTCATCATGGCCTGATACAGCAATTCATGATCGTTTTGCTGCAAAAGGCGGTACTGTGCTGCTGGTGGATGACCAGGATGCTGTGCGCAAAATCGGTGTGGTAATGCTGCAGCGATTAGGCT
>JAABRW010000185.1 GCA_011390695.1 Desulfotignum sp. | reverse complement strand
AGAACTGGCCCGCCATGGCATGGAAGTGGTGGCGAGGGTGCCGGTGGAAAAAAGCGATTCAGACATGAAGCCCCATGTGATGCAGTTGCGAAAATCAGATGCCGACATGGTGCTGCTGTGGACCACGGTGAGCCATGCAGTGCGCATCGTGGGTACGGCCAAGGCCATGAATTTTGCCCCTCAGTTCATGAGTACCAGCACCTGTTCGGATTTCCCCCTCATGACCCATATTTCCAAGGGGCTGTGGGAAGGGGTGATCTGTGCCACTTTCGGAGAGCTGCCGGATTCGGATCATCCCGGAATGCAGCAGTATAAAAAAGAGGTGTTCGAGCAGTTCGCCGCCAAAGAGGAGCGCTGGGGTATGTTTTATGCGGCCGGCATTATTTTTATCGAACCCATGGTTGAGGCGTTGAAAAGTGCGGGACCTGACCTGACCCGGGAAAAATTTGTGGCGGAAATGGAGAAAATAAAAGGATTCAAGGGTGTGGGGCCGGAAGTCAATTTCAAGCCTTTTGATCCGGAAGACATGTACAGCCGCCAGGGCACCCGCCAGACCTTTCTGGTCAAATGCCTGGCTGATGGCAAAGCGGAAAAACTTACCGACTGGATCACCCTGGATTAATTTGGATGCCGCCCTGCTGCAGGAGAATACCGGCAACAGGGCGGCTGCGAACCTGATACGTGGAGCCCGTGTTTTTATGACTTCGGATTTCCTGACCATTTCCAACCTGTTCATTTCTTTTGGCGGCATCAAGGCATTGCAGGATATCAGTTTTTCCATGGCACAGGGGGAGATATTTTCCGTGATCGGACCCAACGGTGCCGGGAAAACCACCCTGTTCAACTGTATATCCGGCCTTTACCGGCCCGATACCGGATCCATCCGGTTTGAAGGCACTGCCATAGAGAAAAAAAAGCCCCATGCCATCGCCCGGCTGGGGATCGCCAGGACCTTCCAGAACATCGAACTGTTTTCCCATATGAACACCATGGAAAATATCATGCTGGGACGGCATCTCCACATGCATACCGGTTTGTTCCGGGGCATGTTCATGCGGGGCCGCCGGTCTTTTGCCGCCAGGGAGGAGATCCGGCACAGAGAGCAGGTGGAGCGGATCATCGACCTGCTGGAACTGCAGAACGTGCGGGATTTTCCAGTGGGGGCACTGCCCTACGGCACCCAGAAACTCATCGAGCTGGCCCGGGCCCTGGCCCTGGAACCCCGGCTGCTGCTTTTGGACGAACCCTGTGCCGGCATGAACCAGGAGGAAAAACAGGACATGATTTTCTGGATCAAGGATATCCAGGATGACCTGGGCATCACCATTCTGCTCATCGAGCATGACATGAAGATGGTCATGGATATTTCCGACCGGGTGCTGGCCATCAATTTCGGCCAGCCCGTCACCCTGGGCACACCCGAAGCGGTGCAGCAGAACAAAGAGGTGCGAAAAGCCTACATCGGAGAGGAGGAGCAGGATGGCCCATCTGCTGTCTGTTAAGAATATCGAGACCTATTACGGGCTGGTATATGCCATCCGGGGGGCGTCTTTTTCCGTGGAGGAGGGCAGCATCACCGCCATTTTAGGCAACAACGGTGCCGGCAAATCCACAGTTCTCAAAACCATCATGGGTCTGATCGAGGACCAGCCGGACAAGGGCGCCATTGAATATGACGGCATCCCCATCCAGGGGTGGGACACGGACAGGATTGTGCGCCAGGGTATCGCCTATGTGCCTGAGGGGCGGGAAATTTTTGAGGAACTCACGGTTGAGGAACATTTGACAATGGGGGCATATACCTGCACTGAGCGGTCGGGCATCCGCAGGGATATGGAACAGGTATATGCCTATTTCCCGGTGCTGGCCGATCGGACCCGCCAATGGGCCGGGACCCTTTCGGGCGGGGAGCAGCAGATGCTGGCCATCGGCCGGGCACTGATGCTCAGACCCCGGCTTCTGATCCTGGACGAACCCTCTCTGGGGTTGTCTCCCATCCTGGTCAGGGAAATTTTTTCCATTATCCGGCAGATCAACCAGAAAGGCACCACCATTCTGCTGGTGGAACAGAATGCCCGCATGGCCCTGTCCATTTCCCACATCGGCCTGATTCTGGAAAACGGGCGGTTTGTCATGAAGGGCAGGTCTGAAGATCTTTTGAATGACAAGGATGTCCAGGAATTTTACCTGGGTATTAAATCAGAAACATCTGCCAAAGGATTTCAGCGGTGGAAGCGCAAAAAGGCATGGCGATGAAACTGAAAAATCTTGATACAGTCCCCCGGGTATTTTCCCGGACCGTAAAAAACAATCCTGAAAACGTGGCCCTGCGTACCAAAAAACTGGGGCTGTGGCATGATATTTCTTTTGACCGGTTTTACGACCAGGTGCAGAAAATCGGGTGTGCCCTGGTGTCCATGGGACTGGAAAAAGGCGATACCGCCTGCATCATCGGAGACAATGCAGTGGAATGGGTGGTGGCGGATCTGGGGATACAATGTGTGGGGGGCGTGTCTGTGGGCATCTATGCCACCAATGCCTGGCAGCAGGTGTCATATGTGGTGTCCCACAGTGATGCAAAATTTTTGTTTGTGGAAAATGAGGAACAACTGGACAAGTGGCTGCATTTCCGGGACCAGACACCCCTGCTCAAGCAGATCATTATCTGGGATACCCGGGGTTTGACCCGGTTTTCCGATGCCATGGTCACCACTTTTGAAGATTTTCTGGAAAAAGGGGCCCGGATGCAAAAACAGAACCCCGACCTGTTTTCCGGAAGGGCCGAACAGGTGACCACAGAAGACACAGCCGTGATCATCTACACCTCAGGCACCACAGGCCCGCCAAAGGGGGCCATGCTGTCCCACGCCAATGTCACCTGGATGGCGGATGCCGTGGCCGCTGCCAACCCGGTCTATGATACAGACCAGGTATTGTCGTTTCTGCCCCTGTGCCATATTTTTGAACGCCTGTTCACCGTGTTCATCCAGATCCGGTATGCCTATACGGTCAATTTTGTAGAAAAGCCGGACACGGTAATGCACAACATGATGGAGGTGTCCCCCACTGTGGGGTATGCTGTGCCCAGGATTTGGGAAAAATATTATTCCAATGTCATGATCAAAATGGCGGATGCGGACTGGTTCAAGCGGAACGTTTTCAGGGCAGCCCTGAAAATCGGAGAACACCGGGCGGATAAGGTTATGCACTTTTTACCGGTGCCGCTGTATCTGCAATGCCTGTTTTATCTGGCTGATTTTGCAGTGTTTCGAAAACTCAGAGAACGGCTGGGATTTGAGCGGATACGGGTGGCCTATTCCGGAGCAGCGCCTATTTCCCAGGAGGTGCTGCGCTTTTTCCAGTCCATCGGCATGAACCTGATTGAGGGGTATGGCCAGACAGAAGGCACCGGCGTTACCACCTTGTCACCGGAAGGCCGGGTCAAATTCGGCACTGTGGGACCTGCCCTGCCGGGCACTGATATTAAAATTGCAGAAGACGGCGAAATCCTGGTGCGATCTCCCGGGGTGTTCAAAGGGTATTACAAAGGGGAGGATGCAACCGCCCAGACCATAAAAGACGGCTGGCTGCTCACCGGTGATGTGGGGAAAATGGATGCAGACGGGTTTTTAAAAATAACGGACCGCAAAAAAGATATCATAGTAACGGCCGGCGGCAAGAACATCACCCCCCAGTATATTGAAAACAAGCTCAAGGCCAGTGTTTACATCAATGATGCTGTGGTTATAGGGGACCGCAGAAAATTTTTGACCTGCCTGATCATGATTGATGAAGACAATGTGACCAAGTATGCCCAGGACCGCAAGATTCAGTTTTCCACTTACAGGGACCTGACCGGAAGCCCGGAAATAGTTGATCTTATTGATAAAGAAGTGAAAGCCGTGAATCAGACCCTGGCCAGGGTGGAAAACATCCGCAAATTCACTCTTCTGCCCAAACGCCTTTACGAAGAAGACGGAGAGGTCACCCCTACCATGAAAATCAAGCGCAAGATTGTCCATGAAAGGTTTGCAGATGTCATCGAGGGCATGTACCGCTGATCTCTTGTTCATTTACCTATGAAATGATTACACACAGCAGGTGAAGGTAA
>JAABRW010000184.1 GCA_011390695.1 Desulfotignum sp. | reverse complement strand
CCAGTCTGGGGTGAAGCACATTGAAACGTTTTTGCAGCGCATCCCGGGTCAGCAGGATAGTGTCCACAATTTTATCCTGGCTGAGGGATCGGCAAACCGCTTCCAGAGGAATATGGATGGTCACCAGCACTACCTTTAAACGGTTTCCGGCCAGCATCATGGCAAATTTCCGGGTACCGGTCTGGTGGGCGATCATTTCAGTGTGGCCATGAAACGGTGAACCTGCAAGGGTAAGCCCGGTTTTGGTGATGGGGCAGGTAACCAGAGCGGCAATCTTTTCTTTCATGGCAAGGCGCACCCCGGATGTGATATAATCGGCCATGGCCTGTCCCATATCCGGGGTCATGGTTGTATTGGCCTTTACATTTGTCCGGAGATTGGAAACTGCCAGCAGATTAATATAACCCGGTTCATCCACACCATTTTCCGGGACAGAGATCTGGTGCAGGGTCATGGATGTGGAAAATTGTGAAAGCGCTTGTGCCATGACATGGGGATCTCCTAATACAACAGGTCTGCAGATGTCATACATACCTGGATGCTGCAATGCCTTGACCAGGATTTCAGGACCAATGCCAAGGGGGTCCCCCATGGAAATACCGATAACAGGCCGGGTCTGTGCAGATGCCTTTGGTTTAAAAACAGATACCATATATATTGGAAGAACTTTTAAGGGTTAAAATTGCCAATATACTATTGGCAGTGCGGATTGTAAATATGGGGGGGCCTGATAAATTGTGAAACCATTGGTATCACGGAATTGACAAAAAATTCCAAATTTTGTTTAATTTGGCAAAAAAGTGAGAAAAACAGAGGAAAATAAAGAAAAAGTATTTTCAGCCAATTTGGAAAAAAGCAAGAACCAATGAAATTTCCTAAAAAAATAAGGCCTTGGGGAAGTGGTTGTTATTTTTAAAAATAATCTTGTTTCACAAAAAAAAATGTTAAATTTCAAATAGTTGAATAATTGTGCCAGACAAAATACTCATCTTCTCCTAACATGAATTATCCGGTTTGACCAAGAATCGATATTCGCATAGAAAAACCTATACTTTTTTTTGGTCTGCAAGTATTCAGTGATTAGCGGTTAATTCGGTACAATTGACAATAACTCCAATTTTTGTATGAAGGGAAAGGTCTGCTTGTTGAAAACCATGGACGGATACTGGGTACAGGTTAAATCTCAAGTCAAAAAATCAATCCCTGATCACAGCTACAGAATGTGGATAGATCCGGTTAATCTCCTGGAACATAAAGACGGCTGTATATGCCTGTCCACTCCCAATGCTTTTTTTGTCAGACGTCTGAAGGAAAATTACCAGGCTTTGCTTGAGAAAGAATTCAAAAAGCTCGGACAATCGGTGCGTATTGAGTTTAAAACACAGCAATCTTCTGAAAAACCCGTTGATAACGCGGTTGGTGCAACCGTGTTAACCCCTGAAGCAAAAAAAACCATCCAGGCCTCTCTGCCCGGGTTTGGCAGCTGCTTCAACTGTGGCAGAATGCTCAAAAAAGGATACACCTTTGATGATTTTGTGGTGGGGGATAATTCCAGTTTTGCCTATAGCGCATCCTTGTCTCTTGCTGAAGGAAAAATGAATGGTGCCGGCATTCTGTATCTTCTTGGCAAAACCGGTCTGGGAAAAAGTCATCTTTCCCAGGCGGTGGGACATCATGTTGTTTCCAATAAACGTTCTTTGCGGGTCTATTATGTAACAGCCGAAGATTTTACCAATGAAATGATTTTTTCCTTGAAAAACAACACCATTGATACTTTCAAGGAAAAGTACCGTAAAAAATGCGAGATGCTTATACTGGAAGACATTCATTTTTTATCCGGTAAAAAAGCCATCCAGAAGGAACTGGCCATTACCCTGGATTATCTGCTGGATGCTGACCGCAAAATTATCTTTTCAGGGTGTGAACTTCCCGATGATATTCCCAAAATAGATGACCAGCTGCGGTCCCGCCTGACCATGGGCCTGGTCACAGAAATCCAGGCACCGGATTTTAAGACGCGGGTGAAAATCCTCAGACGAAAATCAAAAAGCCTGAACTGTCTTATTCCCGGCCAGGTCACTGAATATATTGCCCAGGAGTTGTGTGATGACGTCAGGCAGCTGGAAAGCGGTCTTTTCGGGGTGGCAGCCAAAGGCCAGCTTCTGGGCTGTAATATTGATATCGAACTTGCAAAAAGTGTTCTGGCCAATATCCGCAAAAACCAGAAGCGCATCACCATTGACGTGATCAAAAAACTGGTGTGTAAAGAATATGCCATAACCGAACAGGACCTTGTTTCCAAATCCCGGAAAAAAAATATTGTCAAGCCCCGCCAGGTGGCGATATTTTTATCCAGAAAATATACTGACCAGCCTATCAAAAAAATCGGAACAAGCTTCAAGCGCTACCATGCCACAGCTATTTATTCGGTGAATGCTGTTGAAAAAGAACTCAGACACAAAGGGGTTTTGTTTGAACAGGTCCAGTACCTGTCCAAGAAAATTGAATCAGGTAAATTTTAAATGGGTATGAGCGAGTCTGTCTTCAGGCAGCTGGAAAAACTTGCAGGCAAAAATTTTGTCACCCGGAAAAAAGAAGATCTTCTGTGCTATTCCTACGATGCTACAGGCCGGTCCTGTCTGCCGGATGCTGTGATTTTTCCTGACACAGAAGCCCGGGTGGCACAAATCATGAAACTGGCCTGGGAAAACCATTTGCCCGTTATTCCCAGGGGAAGCGGGTCAGGCATGACCGGCGGGGCTGTGCCGGTCCAGGGGGGACTGGTACTGTCAACCTCCCGGATGAATAATATTCTTGACATTGATGAACAAAATTTTACGGCAACCGTGGAGCCCGGGGTGATTGTCTCCCACCTGCACACGGCAGTGGAGGCGTGCGGCCTTTTTTATCCCCCGGATCCGGCCAGTGCTTCTGTCTGCACCATTGGCGGCAATGTCGGAGAGTGTGCCGGCGGCCCCAGGGCGGTGAAATACGGGGTGACCAGAGAATATGTGCTCGGGCTTCAAGCGGTGCTGCCCTGCGGTGATATTATCCGCACCGGGGTTTCCACAGCCAAGGGGGTGGCGGGATACGACCTGACCCGCCTTATTGTAGGATCGGAAGGCACCCTGGCCCTGGTGACCCGCATTGTTCTCAAGCTGCTGCCCAAGCCTGAATGTGTGGCAACCCTGGCCGTGTGTTTTGATGATATGCATACGGCAGCCCGGGCTGTATCCGGTATCATGCGGCTGGCTGTGATTCCCAGGTGTGTGGAATATCTGGATGCAGCTTCCCTGGATCTGGTAAAAAACCATTTGCGCTTTGTGCTGCCCGGCCAGGCCCGGGCATTGCTGATTCTGGAGGTGGACGGAGATGCCGGGACCGTGAAGACCCAAAAAGATCTGATCACCCGGTTCTGTAAAAAAGCCGGGGCCCTGGATATCCGTACCGCAAAAGATCCAGGGGAAGCCGCCGCTTTATGGGAGGCCAGAAAAGCCTTGTCCCCCATTCTCTATAAAATCGCCAACCAGAAGATAAATGAAGATATTGTGGTACCCATATCCAGGATCCCGGACATGGTGGCGCGCATCAAAGAGATTCAAAAGGAATCAGGACTGACCATCGTCAGTTTCGGCCATGCCGGAGACGGCAATATCCACTGCAATATCATGTATGACAAACAAAACGCATCCCAGACAGAAAAGGCCAAAAAAGCGGTGGATAAACTGTTTGAAGCAACCATTGCGCTGGGCGGCACCATCACCGGTGAACACGGGGTGGGGCTTACCAAAATGGCCTATCTGTCCCTGGAAATCGGACCGGTTGAGCAGGATATCATGAAAAAAATCAAGAATGTCTTTGATCCCCGCCAGATTTTGAATCCCGGCAAAATTTTTTCCTGATCGTTGTGGTATTGAAAACAGTATCCTGCCTGGTGTCGTATAGGAAACACCTGTTTTTGTTTTATGGAAGAACGATTTGTTGACCTGTTCTTTTCTGCGTTGTTGTGCCTGTCGGGCAGGAATAGCGTTAGTGGGGTTTTACCGCATGATGGTTGGGAATGAGCAGTTTGTCAAGGACGTCTACTTTGGGGTGCCTGCTGCGCATAAGACAGCAG
>JAABRW010000183.1 GCA_011390695.1 Desulfotignum sp. | reverse complement strand
CCACCGACTGCTGAGGCTTGGTTTTTTTCATACTGAAGCCGTTCTCACCATCTATATTATCCAGGCCTGTTTCATCACCTTTGCCCTGGTGACACGGTTTTATTCCGGGTGGCTGCACCTGCTGGGGTTTGCGGGCTTTTCCGCTGTTATCCTGGCCGGTTTTTTTGCAGCCCGCACAACCGGGTGGAATTTCCGGCGGGACGGGCGGTTCGACCTTGTGGTGAAGCAGCGGCTCAAGATACTCAAGGAAAAACAGATATTCATCCGTGTGGCCTTCGGCGGGGTGCGGTATGGATTTCCCCTGTTGCTGGCCTGGCAGGTGATCATTCCCCGGCAGATTCCATTGTATTATTCCGTGGCTGCCCTATTCCTGTTCCTGCTGGTGGGGGCGGGATCTTTTTTCAAGATGGTCCGGTTCAAGGAAGGGGCCCTGCGGCTGTCCGTGTACATGATTGTGCCGCTGCTGGTGTATATGTCGGAAACCGATCCATCGCCATGGATGAAATCCCCCTGGATGCAGATCAACCACATGGGGTATATTGCTTTGGTATTTTTTGTGGTCATGACCTTGAACCTGACCCGGCGGCGGCAGGGGTTCAAGATCACACCCCTGGATATTCTGGTGTTTATTTTGATGCTGGTATTCCCTAATCTGCCGTCCCTGCACCTGCAGGAGTTCAAAATCGGCATGATGCTGGCCAAGGCATTGGTGCTGTTTTACAGCTTTGATGTGCTCACCGGGGAACTGCGGGGGGGTAGCGATATTCTGGCAAAGCCGTGCATGGTGATTCTGGCCCTTCTGACACTGCGCGGTATTTTTTCAATATGATGAACAAAAGGAGCAGGAGAATGACTGGTAATGCTTTCAGGATGCTGGCAGGTATTGTCCTTTTTGTGTTGATCATTCTGGGTGCGGGGTGTTCCAGCCCGGAAGACAAGAAACAGGCCTTTATGGACAAGGGGGATCAGCTGTTTGCCCGGGAGGACTATATCAAAGCCCGGCTGGAGTACAAGAATGCCGTGCAGATTGATCCGGAATTTGCCCCGGCCTACTACCGGCTGGGCAAAACCGAACTGGCTTTGAAAAATTTTCAGCAGGCCTACGGCATGCTGTCCAAGGCAGTGGAGCTGGATCCGGACAATGCAGATGCACGGGTTGACCTGGGCAGGATCCTGCTGGCAGGCAGGGCCCCGGACCGGGCTAAAGAACAAGCAGATGCGGTATTGGCAAAGGACAACGCCCATGTGGGGGCAAACCTGTTAAAGGCAGCAGTGCATTTTGCCGGCAAAGCGTATGACCATGGAGAAAAGGTGCTGCTGGGGCTGTACAATGCCGGGGCAACCTCTCCGGACATGTTCATGATGCTGTCTTCCCTGGCCGGGTTCCGGCAGGACAATGCAGCCAGAACAGCCTATCTCGAAGAAGGGCTTGAAAAAAACCCCGACCATGTGGGGTTGATACTGGCCCTGGCCCAGGCAGAGGCCGGTGCGGACAATTTTGACGCAGTGGAGGCCAACCTGGAAAAAGCCATCTCCCTGGATCCGGAAGAGATCCGCCACAAACTCAATCTGGCAAAAATATTCATGCACCGAAACAAGACAGACCAGGCAGAAGCCATCCTGAACCAGGCCCTGGCACAGAACAGCCGGGATGAGGAAACCCGGATCAACATTGCCGGGTTCTGGGTGGCGGGCAAACAGCTGGAAAAGGCTGAAGCCGTCATCCGCCAGGGGCTTGAGCTGAACCCGGAAAGCTTTGCCTATCACCTGTATCTGGCGGATATCCAGGTGAAGGCCCGGCAGCTGGAAGAAGCGGAAAACACCCTGAACCAGGCCCTGGCATTGTCATCTGATCCGGAAAACCCGGATATCATCAAAACCCGGCTGGCCCTGGCCAAGCTGATGACCATGCGGGCCCGACCGGATGAGGCGGAAGCCCTGGTTGATCAAGTGATAAAAAATGATCCCAAGAATGTGGAGGCCCATTTTTTAAAGGCCAGATTTTATCTGTCCAGAAACGACGGGGTCAATGCGGTTTCCGGGTTCAGAATGATGGTGGAGGAACGGCCACAGGTGGTGGAAGGCCATCTGGGTCTTGCCCAGGCCCATATTGTTAATGAAGAGTATGAACTGGCAGCCGATGTCCTGGAAAGGGCCTATGAAAAACTGCCTCGGGCAGATGTGCTGCTCATGGCGATGGCCCGGTTGAACATCCTGAGAAAAGACATGGATGCGGCTGAGGCCAACCTGAAGATGGCGAAGGACAGCCATCCGGAAAATGTTAAAAACCTGATTGCACTGGGGGATTTCTATCTGTCAGCCGGCAGGCAGGGGGATGCCTTGGCCCAGTACCGGTCTTTGATTGAAAAAAAGCCGGACATGGCAGCCGGATACTTAAAAGCAGCGGCATTGTATCTGCAGCAGGAACAGCCGGAAAAGGCCCTGGCAGAGCTGGAGCAAGGGTATCGGCAGAACCCGGATTCCGCCCTGCTGGTGACCAGCCTGGTAAAGGTGTATGTGGATATGAAAGATACTGATGCCGCAGTAAAGCTGTGCCAGGACCGTCTGGAAAAAAACAGGGAAGAAGCCTTTACCTGGAACCTGCTGGGCGGTGTCTACCTGGCCCGAAAAGAGCTGGATGCGGCACAAGAGGCGTTTGAAAAAGCCATTGATATCCAGCCGGCATGGGGCCAGCCCTACGGCAATCTTGCCCGGATATACCTGGCCCGGGGGGAAAAGGATGCAGCTGTGCAGAAATTTGAAGCAGCCCTGGAAAAAGACCCGGGCAACAAAGGGGCGTGGCTGGTTCTCGGCAGCCTGTATGAAAGAGCCAAAGAGTATGAAAAAGCAGCCCGGATTTATGAACAGGCATTTGAGAAAAATCCGGACATGTGGGCGGCGGCCAACAACTATGCATTCATCAAAAGCGAGTTTGCCGCCGGGGATGATGATTTGAAAAAAGCCATGGACATGGCCAGAAAGGCGGAACAGCGTAATCCCGAGGCAGGGGTGGTGCAGGACACTATCGGGTGGCTCTTTTTCAAGATGGGGGACCTGGACCAGGCATATGCCCATGTGCACAAGGCTTTGGAACAATTGCCCGAAAACAGCAGCATCAATTATCACATGGGTATGATCCTGCACAACCAGGGAAAAGTATCAGAAGCAAAATTATATTTTGAAAGAGCGCTGATTTCTGATAAGGAATTCTTAGGTGCACAAGAGGCACAGATAATGCTGAACAGGTATATCAACAGCAATTGAAAGCAAATGTGATACAGGAGGATGTATGAAACAGAAAACAGTTTTGTCTGCACTGGCTGCATGCCTGGTTCTTGCAATGGGATCAACTGTATTTGCCCAGGCCCTTGACTACAGGATCGGCCCCGGGGATGTGCTCAATATCTCTGTCTGGAAAAATGAGGACCTGACCAGGCAGGTGATTGTGCTGCCGGACGGCCGTATTCATTTTCCCCTGGTCAAAGAGCTGACTGTGGCAGGGGTGAGTGTCAGTGAGCTTGAAAACATGCTCAGGGAAAAGCTGACCCCGTTTGTGCCGGAACCGGATCTGTCCATCAACGTGGCCCAGGTCAATTCCATGATGATCTATGTCATCGGCAAGGTGAACAGCCCAGGCAGGTTTGCCATGAACACCAATATTGATGTGCTCCAAGCCCTGGCAGTGGCAGGGGGGCTCAACCCCTTTGCAAAGGAAAAGGAGATCGGTGTTTTCAGAAAAATCGACGGCAAGACCACCATCTTCAATTTCAACTACAAAGAGGTGTCTGAAGGCATCAACCTGGAACAGAACATCACCCTGAAACGTGGTGATGTGATTGTGGTCCGATAGGAGATGCCATGACACGGTTATACAGGTTATGCCCGGTGCGGGTATTTTCATGGATGCTGGAGCCGGTGCTGATTTCGCGGCTGCTGCCGGTGGTGCCGCTTCTGCTGCTGGTACCGCTTTTGTCGCTGCTGCTGCCGGTACCGGTGGGTGCCCAGACAGATACATTTGTTCCCTATGTATCTGTCAAGCAGGAATATTCCGACAATATTCTGTTTTCAAGGGACAATGAAGAGGATGACGTCATTACCACGGGCAATGCCGGGATGGTGTACAC
>JAABRW010000182.1 GCA_011390695.1 Desulfotignum sp. | reverse complement strand
GGCGATTACACAACTCATAGTCACTCCTGTATTCAGGTTTACTCCATAATCTATCTAAAATAATGCAATCCTGGAAAAAAGCAACACGCCGCAAGGAAAAACACCCCGGGTAAAAAGCAGGAAGTAAAAGGAAAAATTATTTTTTGTGTTTCCGGTACCAGTCGGAATCGCCGTACAGCCTGTCCAGGCATTCCGGGCAGATACCATGGGTAAAACTTACCTGGGAGTGGGCTTCGATATATACCTCCACCTGTTTCCAGAAACCCTTGTCATCTCTGATCTTCTTGCATCGTGAACAGATGGGCAAAAGCCCCCTGAGAATCTTCATCTCAACATGGGTTTTTACCCGGGCAAGCAATTCCGCAGAATTAAACGGTTTTGTGACATAATCCACACCACCTGCCTCAAAGCCTCTCACCACATCCTGGCTGTCGGTTTTGGCTGTCAGAAAAATGATGGGAATATGGCGTACGGCAAAATCGGCTTTTATCTTTTCACAGACCGCAAAGCCGTCCATCTCCGGCATCATTATATCCAGCAAAATCAGATCCGGGTCATTTTTCATTATGAAATTCAAGGCCTGCTGCCCGCTCTGGGCCATGGCCACTTCAAACCCATTGTCAGACAGCAGTTTTCCCAGAAACTGCAGATTCCGGGGGTTGTCGTCCACTGCCAGTATCAGTCTTTTTTTCTCTGCCATGGCTGCTTTTCTCCGGGAGCATATAAAATTCGTCCCAGTTCACGGTGGGTAAAATAGGGATCATCATTTTTCAAATAGGGCAGCACAATTTTTTTGCGGCGCAGCATATTCTTTGAAATACTGCCCAGCACCGTATCTTCCTCAAATTTTTTGGCGGAATGGGTAACCAGGCCAAAGGGATTGACTATTTCACTGCCGCCCCAGAAATGGTAGGTTTTTTGCACTTCAGGCAGTCTGAAAGCATCTGGAAAGCTGGTTTCATTGTCTTTGGCCGCACGGCATCGTACCTGTTCAGGTCCTTCTTCACCCACCCGGTTGACACAGATATTATAAATACCAAAAATTCTGGAATAAAACCGGTTGATGATTTCCCAGCTTTCCATATTGCTGAATTCATCGGCCATGGAGCCTTCAGAAGAATTAAACAGGGTCAGAAAAATATCTGCTTTCTGGGCAATACCCAGATACGGCAAAGACGGGTGCCATAAATCATTACAGATAAAAACAGCTATATTCAGCCCCCCCAGCCGGAATACCCGGATATGCTTTCCGGAAGCAAAAAATTTTCGCTCTTCAAATACCCCGTAATTGGGAAGATTCAGTTTCCGATAGGCAAACTGGATTTGCCCGTCCACTGCCACCAGGGCGGAATTGTAAAAATTCATGGACCGGGATTCTTCAATAAATCCCACCACTGCCGCCGTCCCTTTGGTGGCCGCTGCAATACGTCTGATCTCAGGAGACTCCATCTGCAAGGCTGCCTCGTGGTAATGCAGTCCCACAAAATACCCGGTCAGGGCCAGTTCAGGAAAGACTATCAGGTCAGCGCCTTTTTCCTTGCACTTTTTGATCGATGCAATGGTATTTTCAACATTGGCACCAACATCCAATAATACCGGGTTTGTCTGACACATGGCGATTTTCATGCTTTTAAATCCTTAAAAATCAGGCCCGGATTCCGGGCCTGATTTACGTGATAGCGCTAGTTTACACCGGATATCGGATATCAATACATTAATCAGCAGCTGCAGCCGCTTTCACCGGATCCGCAGCCGCCGGAACCGCACGCATGGGCATCAGGCTCCAGCCCTGTTTCCCTTACGGTAATGTCAAAGACAAGGGTTTCACCGGCCAGCATATGGTTAATATCCATTTTCACGCTTTCGTCGGTGATCTCGGCCACTGTGGCCGGCACCGGCCGGCCCTGGGGATCCTGGAGCTGGAGCACAATGCCTTCTGTCAGGGGAATTTCTTCAGGAATATGTTCCCTGGGAATATCCACAATGGCATCTTCATGGCGGGGACCGTATCCCTCTTCCGGAGGAACCTCAACGGTTTTGGACTCACCGGGCTTCATCCCCATAACAGCATTATCAAATCCCTGGATGAGCATGCCTGCTCCCACAGTAAATTTTAGCGGCTCTTTTCCTTCGGATGTATCAAATACGGTACCATCTGTTTTTTTTCCCGTATAATCCACGGTAATGGTATCGCCTGCTTTGATTGTTTCGGTCATTTTAAAAATCCTTTCAGGGCATGATTTTCCGCCCTGGTCGCCGGCTCCTGGTCCTTTTTTTCAGCAGCCGGTCATTCACATTATTTCCCTTCCCGGGAAAAACGAACCCATATTGTAACATAAGTGCCAAATATCACTTGTCCAATATATTCATCTTTTTTATCCTTGTTTTTTTGGAATTCTACACTGCGATGCGGTCCTTGAAGGCCGGTATGAACACATCATACCCTTTTTGTTCAAGATGGCGTGCAAAGGCGCTGCTCTGGGAGGCTTCGCCGTGGACAATGGCGATTTTGCCGATATTCAGGTTGGATTGGGTGACCAGCTTATCCAGTTCATGTTTGTCACCATGGGCACTGAATCCGCCGATGCTTTCCACCCGGGCGGCCAGGGGGTAGGATTTGCCCAGAATTTTAACTTCAGGGGGAGACTGGGCATCTTTGTTTTCAGCTGCTGAAGTTCCTAATTCCTGAAGACGCCGGCCCAGGGTATGCTCGGCCATATATCCCACCATCAGGATGGTATTTTTGGGGTTGTGTATCTTATACCGCAAATGGTGGAGGATCCGGCCTGCCTCACACATGCCTGAAGCGGAAATCACCACATGGGGGGTCTGCTCTCTGGTCAACGCCATGGACTCTTCAACGCTCTGTACAAATCTGACTTTGTCAAAATAAAACGGGTTCAGGCCTTTTTCAAGAAAGGCGGCATGGGTTTCTTTGTCATAGGTTTCCGGGTGTTCCCCGAACACCCGGGTAATATTGGATGCCAGGGGACTGTCCACATAGATGGGCTGTCCGGGCACCTCATTGTTTTTATACAGTTCGTGAAGCACATAGATCAGTTCCTGGGTCCGGCCGAAGGCAAAGGAGGGAATAATCAGAGAACCACCCCTGTTAAAGGTTTCCAGCAGTACTTTCTTCAAACTTTTCCCCAGGTCTTTTACCGGCGCATGCTCCCGGTCGCCATAGGTGCTTTCCATGATCATCAGATCAATATCGCGGTCCTGTTCATCAAAAATCAGGGTGGGGTCCTTTATAATGGGCTTATTGAACCGGCCCACATCCCCTGTATACAGAATTCTCTTTGTCCGCTTCCCGTCTTTGACCGTGATCAGGGAAAATGCAGATCCCAGGATATGTCCTGCCACGTAAAATTTCACTGTTGTATGGTGGCCGATGGAAATCTTGTGATCATAAGGATATCCATCAATAAAGGAAAGGGACTGCCGCGCCTGTTCCATGGTGTACAGAGGAACAATTCTTCCAAGACCGTGCTGCTGCTGCAAACGGGTTATGGTATCTGGATCCAGTTCATGGGGGTTTTTTTTCAGCAGACGTTTGATCTTGGATTTTTCCCTGCCGGAAAGCTGTTTGTTGCGCTTTTTTTGTTCTTCCTGAAATAAAAATGACCGCAGGGATTTATAATTAAGATACTGGGCATCTGATTCCTGGATATGTCCGCTGTCCAGAAGCATGTAGTTCAAGGCGTTCAAGGTCGGCCGGGTGGTGATGATCCGGCCGGCAAATCCCGACCGGGTCAGTACGGGGATCCTTCCGGAATGGTCAATGTGTGCATGGGACAGAACCATGCTGGAAATCTTTGCAGGATCAACGGGAAACTGCCGGTTTTTTTCATCGCTTTGCTTTCGCCGGCCCTGGAACATGCCGCAGTCCATGAGTATCTGATCTTTACCGGCATCCAGAAGGTGCATGGAGCCCGTGACCTCACCGGCTGCACCCAGAAATTGACATTCCATATTCACCTCTTCTGTCGTTGGTTCTTCGCTTCAGCTTCAGCACAGCACTTATATTGTGCAGCAGTATGTCACACAGCAGCCAATGGCGGCAAGACCTTTCAAAAAAAACGCGCCGGCAAGTCTGTCAGGACTGGTGCCGGACACCGGTCCGGCAGGCCATG
>JAABRW010000181.1 GCA_011390695.1 Desulfotignum sp. | reverse complement strand
AAAAGCACAGGATTTTTAATCTTCATGTATCACGGGGCAACACGGCAAAGATGACAAAGCCGGCAGAGCCGGGCATCTGGATCTCCGGCAGCCGCTATGGGGGCAGACCGCCCGGCAAAACCTGGCTGTGGCTGGACCCGCTTTTATTTGTGGCAGATGCATCCCTGTGCCAGGGATATATCACTGCAGCCATAAAAAAAGGCGCAAAAAACTTTGTTCTCAATGCCGTATGGCAAATCAGCCTGTTTGATCATCCGGAAAGACTGAACCTGTGGGCAGGCCCTTTTTGCAATATCACCAATGCCACAGCCGTGCATCAGCTGCAGCAGTACGGGTTTTCCGGTGCCATTGTTTCACCGGAGCTGGACAAGGACACTTTTTTGTCCCTGCCCGGGTCATCTGTTCTGCCCCTTGGTGTTGTGATTCACGCAAACTGGCCCCTGGCTGTATCTAGGATCATCTCCCCTGCTCTGTCTGTGAAAACTTTGTTCCAGAGCCCCAAAAATGAAGGGGCCTGGATTTCCCGGTCCAATGACAATTTTTATGTGTTTCCCAACTGGTGCCTGGATTTGACCGCACATCGCAGTTTGCTGGAAAAAGCGGGCTACACCTGTTTTGTTACCCTTCAGGAACCTGTTCCCAAGGGGGTGAAGATGAAAGACCGCCCCGGGTTGTGGAACTGGCAGCTGAAACTGTTATAAAAAACTCAAATCAATGTAAGGCCATTTGATATGAGTTGTGAAGGGTCATGACCCCGTTTTCCAACGTTTTCCAGAAACCATACACAAAAATTTGATCATCTTACGTCAGGGTTTGATGCGGATGGAGGGATACAGCCCCTTACGGTCTCCAGTGCGATATGGCTGAATAATATTAAAAGAGATATGCTGGTCATCCTGGGCATGCCCCCTTTTTTCCCCGTTGCTGTAAAGCGCACCATTCAGCAGAAGAATATGCTGGAGCCTTTTTTTAAAGGCCTCAATGAACACGGAGCCTTTGCCTGAAAACGTCATCTTGCCCACCTGGATGCTGTCCCGCACCTCAGCCAGGTCGTCTAAGGCGATTGTGTGGGTTTCCACATCTTCCTGGGTGCGGATCAGCCCCCATACCAGGTGTTCATCAGGAATCTGGACAGGGGTTTCAGGATCCATGATGGTATGGGGCATGACAACACAGCCTTCTCCAATGGTGATGCGGGCCCCTTTTTTGCCGTTTAAAAATGAATTGAATCCCACAAATGTTTCTTTTCCAACATCTGCATGGATAATTTTTCCCCCGTGGGCAGTGATGCACAGCCCTTTCAGATGTGAATCAACAATAAAGGTATTTTCCTGGGCATTGGATCCATCACCCATCACCGCATTTTCCAGATATGCCCGCTGGGCCACCAGTACATTTTTACCGATGCGGGTTTTACCCAGGATCACGGCATACCGGTTCACGGCAGAACTGTCAGGCGCCTCAAACGGTTCCAGGTTCATGACATCAAACAATTTCTCATAGGCAGTTTCTCTTTCCTTAACAAAATCATACATAATGCCCCGGGGCTGACATTTGTCATTCACCCCCACAAAATAATCCAGGGTGTCTTTGCTGAACTTGAATTTGAATTCAAAATTCTGGTTGCGCAGCCATATGGTTCCAGGATCGATCTTGCGGTGGAACAGCTCTCCCACCTGGACATATGAAAATTCTCCCACAATACAGGAGTGCAGATTCATAAGATCCACCGTGGCAAAGGGCCCCAGAAAACACCCCTCCAGGGTGGAGCCGTGGATATTGACATAATGAGAAGAAATGGTATTGCGGATCCCAAACTCTTCCGGGCTTTCCGGATTATGGGAATTGCTGTGCACAAGCGTTTTATACAACAGGCTGTCCCGGATGGAGATCATTTCATCCTCCACCAGGGGGATAGCCTTGGCACAGCGGATGTTGTCCCCTTTTCTTTTAAGTTCATCTCCCCGCACATCGCTTTTGTAGATGGCGGATCTCCCCACAAAGCATTTGCCCAGAAAATAGCTGCCGGCAATATTGGAATTTTTGAAATGAAAATAGATGGGATGGTGGGCGGTGATGCCGTAAAATGCATAGAAATTGAGCATTTTTTCCCAGTCCAGGGCATTTTCCACAAATACCTGGGTATCAAATTCAAATTCATCCAGGTTCACGTTCACCCGGCTGATGATCCTGTCACTCAATTGTTTCAACTGGTTCAGCTGGTTCATCTGTCTCACCTTTCCTCTATTAATTAATTATCATGTTTTTTGGGTTTGCAGATTCACAATCACAATCGATTGCAATCAAAAAATCTATACCATATCCGCAAACAGGAAACAATATTTTCAGATACATGTCATACAATATTTACCGCTGTATTTTTTATTTTTTGTCATCCGGATCTGAGCCGAGTTTGCGGTAAAGGGTTCTTCTGCCAATCCTCAGAAGGGCTGCAGCCCGTCTTTTATTTCCCTTTTCCTGGGCCAGTACGTGCTGAATATAGCGCTTTTCCATTTGTGCCAGGGGCATGACCCGGTGTTCTTTTTCCGGAAAAAAGGTGTTACCCGGCAAAGAAAGATCCTGTTTTTCCCCATGGTTGCGAATCCGTGCAGGCAGGTGCGCTGCCTGGATTTTCGTCCCCGGGGCAAAGGCGACAGCCCTTTCAATGGCATTACGCAGTTCCCGGACATTTCCCGGGAACGGATAATGATGAATCAGATCCAGGGCATGTGAAGAAAACCCTTTGAGGGATTTATCAAGTCCCAGGGCAAACTGCCGCAAAAAGCGGGTGGCAAGCATCTCAATATCCTGTCCCCGATCCCGCAGCGGCGGCACCCTGATGGTGAAGGTTTCCAGACGGAAAAACAGGTCTTCTCTGAAATTTTTCTGCTGGACCGCTTCTTCAATATCTTTGTGTGTGGCTGCCAGTATACGCACATCCACCTGGTATTCTTTATTTTCTCCCACACGCCGAAGTTTTCCATCCTGAAGGACCCGCAACAGCTTTGCCTGTAAAAAAAGCGGCATTTCTGAGATTTCATCCAGAAGCAGCGATCCTCCCCCGGCTTCGACAAACAGACCCTGACGGCCTTTGCCTGCACCGGTAAACGCACCCTGTGCATGACCGAAAAATTCACTTTCCATAAGGTTTTCCGGAATACCGGCACAATTTACCGGCAGAAAAGGACCGTCTGCCCGGGCACTTTCCCTGTGCACCGCATGAGCCACCAGTTCTTTGCCGGTACCACTTTCCCCCAGTATCAGCACCGGCCCCCTGGCTTTTGCCACCTGCCGGATCTGCTCAAAAAGCAAACGCATGGGGCTGCTTTGTCCATACATGCCGTGAAAACTTTCCATTGCCAGAAAACCGCGCATCTGCATAACGGTTTTTGCCAGATGTTTTCTTTCCAGTATCCGCTTCACCGCCAGCATGAAATGCTCCAGATCCAGGGGCTTGGCCAGAAAATCATCTGCCCCGGCTTTCAAGGCATCCACAGCCCGAGAAATAGTTCCGAATGCCGTAATGATAAGAAACCCGGGTCCTGTGTCAGAAAATTTTTCCTGAATGGTTTTCAAAAATCTTAAGCCGTCCATCCCGGGCAGCTTTAAATCACACACAATCAGGTCAGGCTGTTTTTTCTCCAGGGCTGTCAGTGCGTCTTCCGCCGTGGCCATCCATAAGGCCTCCAGGCCGGCATCCTGGATCTCCTCACACAGCAGACTGCCAAAGGCTTTGTCATCTTCTATTACCCACACATATTTTCCATGGCTTTTTTTTGTGACCATTTCTCCCCTTTTCATTGCCTGATTTTACCTGCATTATTTTTTGATAGCTGCCTGGCTCAGGATGATATAAACAATTGAAAACATGCCCCGCCCATCTTGCTGTCCGTCACCCGTACATATCCATTGTGTTCTTCAGCCACAGCATGCACCACGGACAGCCCCAGACCTGTTCCTTTTCCCACGGGTTTGGTGGTGTAAAAAGGTTCAAAGATGCTATCCTTGTCTTCTTCACTGATCCCGGAACCATCATCATCCACACAAAACAAAACCCCTTCCGGCTCACTGTGCCAGCTCATGCAGACAATACCACCGGGTGTGCTTTGTGCTGCATTTCTCAACAGATTGCCCAAAG
>JAABRW010000191.1 GCA_011390695.1 Desulfotignum sp. | reverse complement strand
ACAATACCCGTGTTTGCCCATGCCGGCATCACCTTCGGCATTCAGTTGTGCTATGATGCCCATTTTCCGGAATTATCCACAGCCATGGCAATGCAGGGTGCGGATCTTATTGTCCTGCCCCATGCATCGCCCAGGGGGACACCAGAGGAAAAACACAAATCCTGGATGCGGCATCTGCCGGCCCGGGCCTTTGACAACGGGGTCTTTATCGCGGCGGTGAACCAGGCCGGAGACAATGGTGCTGGATTGGATTTTCCCGGCCTGTCTCTGGTTATCGGCCCTGACGGATATATTGTTTCAAGGTCCATGGCCAGTACAAATCACTTGCATTTTGTGGATCTGGATTCTGCATTGCTCTGCCATGTCCGGTCCCACAGAATGCGCTATTTTCTGCCTTCCCGCCGCAATGATCTGTTTCCGGTCAATGTTTGACCTGTGATCTCCGGTTCTGGATATAGGCATTTTTCATGGCGGTATATGGATCAAGGGATGCTGCTTTCAGGTCCTCATAATCACCGATACGAAAGGATGTCCGGTTGACGATGTCAAGTATGCCAAGCCCGGTATCAAGCTCCCAGGGTTCAACATAATTGAGGGGGGTGATAAAATAATCCCCTGCCCTGCCCACTGTGTCCCGCAGAGTGGAAGGTCCGAAAAACGGCAGCACCAGATAAAACCCTTCTGTGATGCGATAGGTTCCCAGGGTCTGCCCCAGGTCTTCTGTTTTTGTGTGCATATCCAGGTGTTTCTGGGCCACCTGGTTGAACCCGAGTATACCGGCGGTTGAATTGACAAAAAATATGCCGATTTCATCAGATGCCTGGTGCAGTTTTCCCTGGAGCAGGTTGTTGACAAACCTGACAGGAAAGAGCAGGTTGTGGAAAAAATTGCGTATGCCCCTTCTGGCCGGTGTGGGCACAACTGCCTTATACCCCCGGGCAAGGGGCTTGAGTGCATAAAAATACAGCCTGTCATTTACCGTATACATGGCATAATTAAAATAATAGATGGGATCAGCCACCCGGGATGCATCATGTGCATCCTCTTCAAATGCATCAAACAGATCATCATCAGGATCGGTATCACCCCCTGAAACTGCATCCGGATCTTCCTGCTGTGATGCAGTCTGATATGCAACAACAGCATCAGATGCCCATACAATGGACACTGTGCCAGTAAAAACCAAAACACCGATAATAAAAAGAACCTGACATATTTTTTTCATATTGCCATACATCCTTACTATATAGTTTAAAAAAAACATCAGCCTGTTACCTGATGATTATCACAAGGCATCATCACTGAAGATGAATTTTCTGATCAACGATTCAATATCCAAAGATGATTCCGTATTTTCAATTTCATCTCCGTGGGCCAGCATTGTGTCTAATCCACCAGGCAGGATTTCAATATATTTTTCACCGATTATCCCCGCGGTTTTGATTGATGCAATGCTGTCCTCGGATATGGCAATTTTCCGGTCAATATCCAGTGCCACTTTTGCCATCAGAAATTGTGTGTCTATACGGATGGCAGACACATGACCGATTTTCACACCGGCAAGTTCAACCACAGCTTTTTCTTTGAGACCTGATGCAGAGGAAAAATATCCATAGACTGTATACCGGTCCTTGAAAAAAGCGGACAGGTCTCCCATTACAATGATCAGGTACCCGCTGCAGAATATGCCGATAATGACAAAGATACCCACATAAAAATTTCGTTTTCTCTCATTCATACAAATGGTCCTCAGAACCCTGGTGATAATAATATATTTTTGCCCAACACAGCATACCCTGCAGGTTTTTGGTCTATTATGCCCTGTTGGCTGGTGTGTGAATTATCCATGTGCCATGCTCTCTTTTCCCTGTATAAATGCCTGAACCTCGGGGATATCGGAGTGCAGTAACTCCTGTCGGGAGCCTTCAAAAATAATGATGCCTTCATCCAGCAGGGCAATGTGCTGGGCCAGATCAAAAATCCGGGGGATATCATGGCTCACTATCACAGCAGTAAACCCAAATTTTTTCTGGTACTCTTTTATCATGGTGTGTACATTTTTTTTGCGTATCGGATCCAGGCCTGTGGTGGGTTCATCAAACAATATCACCTCCGGATCAGTTACAAGGGCCCGTGCCAGGGCCACCCGCTTGCGCATTCCCCCGGACAGTTCTGACGGGTATTTATTGTCTATATCCTCAATACCCAGCTGTTTCATGCGGGCATGCACCTTTTGCTGCAATGCAGCATCAGCAATTTTTGATGTTTCCTTCAGGGGCAGTGCAATATTTTCATATACGGTGAGAAAATCAAACAGGGCATTGTCCTGGAACATATAGCTTGTTTTTTTTTTGAACTGAAAGGCTTTTTCTCTGGACAGCCGGTCCAAAGGCTCGCCCTGGATCAGCAGCCGGCCGGAGTCCTGGTGGATCAGCCCCACTATATGCTTGAGCAGGACGGATTTTCCTGTGCCGCTCTTACCGATAACCACCGTAACCTGGCCTTTGGTTATGGACAGATTCACCCCCCGGAGCACCTCCAGGTCCCCGAATTTCTTTTTTAAATCCTTGAATTCAATAAAAGGCGGTGTTGTCATGGGTTATACCAGAAAAAAAGTAATTACATAGTCGCAGATCAGAATAATAACACACGACTGGACCACTGCGTTGGTTGTTGCCAGAGACACCCCTTTTGCCCCGAATTTGCCCTGGCGGTTCACATGGGAATAATACCCCCGGTAGCAGCATATGGTGGTCACCACAAAGGCAAATACGATGGATTTGAAAAATCCCCCCCAGATATCGGCCATTTTCACACTGTGAATCACCTTGTCCATGTATACGGCTTCATTTATCCCCAGAAGCAGTGATCCGGAGAGGTATCCGCCGAAAATGCCCACCATGTCAAAGAGTGCGGTGAGCAAAGGAAAGCTTAAGACCGCAGCCAGCAGTCTGGGGGTAAACACAAAGCGCACAGGATCGATCTGCATGGTGACCAGGGCATCGATCTGTTCTGACATGCGCATCACCCCGATTTCAGCGGCCATGGCTGAGCCTGCCCTGGCCGTGATCATGATAGCGGTCAAAACAGGCCCCAGTTCCCGGATCAGGGTCAATGAAACAGCGGTGCCCAAAGCCGCCTCGGACCCAAATGTTATCAGGGTATAATACCCCTGGAGCCCCAGTACCATGCCGGTGAACAATCCGGTGAGCAGGATGACAAAAATTGATTTTGCGCCTATAAACCAGATATGGTCCAGTATTTTGTTTGTTTGAAACGAGAGGGTAAACACCTGACCGACACCGGAAGCAAAGAACAAAAAAAGCCTGCCCACAGATGCAATGTATTTGGTAAAAATACTGCCGATAGCTTCAATATAACAGGTTATCATAATCTTTTGTCTTATATCGGATTTACAAGGAAAACACAAGATATGTTGACAAACAGATTGACACGTACAGCAAAAAACATTACGTATAACCACATATTCTGATAAAAACAAAATATCACACAAAGTTAGATGTAAGAGGTGAAAGGAGAGCCCCATGGCCCAGAAAATCACTTTAAGCATACCGGACATGCTTCATGAGAGACTCAAACAGTGGCGGGATTCTTTTAATTTTTCAAAAATGTTCCAGGATGCGGTCACAGATGCCATCCAGAAAAAAGAAGAGTTCCAGAAGCGGTTTTCCCAGGAGTTTGATATGCCGGAAGTCATTAAGCGCCTGCAAAAGGAAAAACAGGCCTGGGTCAGACAATTTTATAAGCTGGGAAGAAAAGAAGGCATAAAATGGGGCAAATCCGCCCATTTTGAAGACCTGTTATACGTATTGCAGGTGAAAGATACGTATGAACTGCTCCAGGATACAAGGTTTGCGGAATATTTCAATAACATTATGGGCAGTTACGGGATGGACCAGTTTACCATCTATGAAAAAAAGGACCACAAGAAAATGTTTTTAGACGGCTGGATGAACGGGGTTAAAGAATTCTGGAACCAGGTAAAGGAAGTGTTGTAAAATGGATTATGCGATTGTAGGTATTGATGTTGGATCCGTGTCTGTGAACATTGCTGTAATAGATAATAATAAAAATTTACTGCATAAGGCCACAGCTGATCACCAGGGAGATGTCACATCCTGTCTGTCCACACTGCTGTCCCATGAGGCGCTGCGCACTGTGCAATATGTGGCTGTGACCGATGCCACCCCTTCGTTTGTTTTTTCCCATGACCGGTTTGATGAACAGGTTGCTGTAATAAGGGCTGCCAGGGCATTTCACAAAGATGCATGTGATGCACTGCTGCATGTTGGCGGAGAAAAATTTTCCCTGAGTCTGTTTGACAAACAAAACAATTATACCGGTGCCAGGCACAACACCTCCTGTGCCGCCGGAACCGGCAGTTTTCTGGATCAGCAGGCCAGGCGCCTTAATCTGAAAGGATCTGCTGAAATCAGTGAAAAAGCCCTGAATAACAATCAGGAGCGACCGGATATTGCTACCCGGTGTGCTGTTTTTGCCAAAACAGATCTTATTCATGCCCAGCAGGAAGGGTATAACATTGCACAGATTTGTGATGGTTTGTGTTACGGGCTGGCCAAAAATATTGTAAACACCCTTTTCAAAGGCAATGATATAAAGGGCAGTGTAGTTTTTTGCGGCGGGGTTGCCAAAAATGCGTCAGTGACCCGGTACCTGGAATCCATTCTCGGTCTTTCCCTGAACATTGATGCATATTCAGATGTATATGGTGCAGCCGGTGCAGCTTTGTGCCTGTGGGATCACATGCAGACAAAAATACCGGCTCCTGTTAATTTTGATTCTGCCAGCGGTTTTTTCAAAACCACGGCCCGGAAAAACAATTACCTTTATCCGGCTTTATCTCTCACACTGTCGGATTATCCGGATTTCCACTGTTTCAAACAGTTTGTTCATGACGGTGTGGAAACCGACATCTACACGGATCCTGGCTGTCTGGATCTTTCAGACACCTATCTGGGCCTGGATGTGGGATCTACCTCCACCAAGAGCATATTGATAAACCAGAACGGAGATCCCATTGTGGGGTGCTATACCAAAACCGCATCGCGCCCTGTCCAGGCGGTCCAGAAAATATTCAAAGCCATGGATACATTCCTGGCGGATGCCGGTCTTGCGGTTTCCGTCAAGGGTTGTGGTACAACCGGTTCCGGCCGCCGCATCAGCGGCAGGGTTATCGGAGCGGATATCGAGCCAGATGAGATAACCGCCCATGCCACTGCAGCGGTTAATCTGAACAAAAATGTGGACACCATCATTGAAATAGGGGGCCAGGATGCCAAATTCACCCTGCTCAAGGACGGCATGGTGACCGCTTCTGTAATGAATACCGTGTGTGCAGCCGGTACAGGCAGTTTCATTGAGGAACAGGCTGAAAAGCTGTCCTGCCCGCTTTCAGAATATTCAGAACGGGCAGAGGGGATCCAGGCCCCGGTGTCCAGCGACCGGTGCACGGTTTTCATGGAGCGTGACATTAATTATTATTTTGCTGAAGGATATAAGAAAAATGAAATTCTGGCATCGGTTCTCCATTCGGTCAGAGACAATTACCTGAGCAAAGTGGCCACTGTGGGCAGGATCGGAAACTGTATTCTTTTTCAGGGGGCAACAGCCAGAAACAAGGCCCTGGTGGCAGCGTTTGAACAAAAACTGCAAAAACCCATCCATGTGTCCCGGTTATGCCATTTGACCGGTGCCCTGGGGGTGGCGCTGCTGGCCCGTGAAAAAAACATCACCCAGACACAGTTCAGGGGATTCGGCCTGTGGAAAAAAAACATCCCGGTACACCAGGAGGTCTGCCAGTTGTGCACCAACCATTGCAAACTGACCATTGCCCTGGTGGATGGTCAGCCCCGGGCCTATGGGTTTTTGTGCGGCCGGGATTATGATACCCAAAAAATGGTACCCAGCAAAAAACCCTATGACCTGAAAAAATTACGCAAAAAACAATTGCTGCCCGTTGTCCGCCATCCGGAAAAACACAGCTTCACCATCGGTATTCCCGCTGCCCTGCATCTGTTTGAAGACCTGGAATTCTGGGAATTCTTTTTTTCCCGCCTGGGCATTAAAACCATTACCAGCCGGAACCTGAAACACCCGGTGGCTTTAGGAAAAACGGTTGCCAGAGCAGAGTTTTGTGCACCGGTGACCGCCCTGCACGGGCATGTGGCCCATCTTTTTGAAAAAGCAGATTATGTGTTTCTGCCTTTTTATTTTGAAGAAAAAACAGATCAAAAGCGGATAAGGCGCCAGCATTGTTATTACACCCAGTTCAGTCCTTCCATCATTTCCTGCCTGGACCACTATGATGCCCGGCGCCTGCTCATGCCCACCATCAAGTATCTGTATACCAGTTTTCATACCAAAATGGCGCTGTATCAGATGCTCAAACAAATTTCCCAAGATTTTTTGTTTTCTTTTTTTGATATCAATACTGCCTGGGACAAGGCCCTGGCATTTCGCAAGGAAAACCAGACAAGATTATCAGCACTCTATGCAGAACAAAGACGTGCTGCGCCCGGCAGCAAAGTATTGCTCCTGGGACGTCCCTATACTGTACTGTCTGACACCATGAACCACCGCATACCCCATATTTTTGAAAATCTGGGGGTGGAAACCTTTTTCCAGGACATGCTGGATACCGCAGACATTGATTTTACCCCCATTCAACCCCTGCTGGAAGAAATCCACTGGAAACATGCCGCCCAAATCCTGAAATCCGCCTATGCAGCCGCACTTTCAGAGGATCTGTATCCGGTATACATCACCTCTTTCAAGTGTTCCCCGGATGCATTCGGGGTGGATTATTTCAAACAGATCATGGAAAGATGCAACAAACCATATCTGGTACTGGAACTGGATGAACATGATTCCAGTGTGGGGTATGAAACCCGCATTGAATCAGCGGTAAGGTCCTTTAATAACCACCACCGGGCCAGGACCAGACCCCCTGCCCTGCCCCTGGATTTTTCTCCCCGGTATTTTGACCGCCCGGAAGAAAAAAGCATTATATTTCCCAACTGGGATGCCTTGACCGGGCAATTGATTGTTTCCACCTTTCAAAGCGAAGGGTACCAGGCCTTTTTGATGGAAGAGACCCTTGAAACCCTGAAAAAAAGCCTGCTCACCAATACCGGCCAGTGCATCCCCCTCAATGCGGTTGCCGCCGGGTTTATCCACACCGTGAAAAAACATGACCTGGATCCGGCCAAAACCCTGCTGTGGCTGAATCGGTCGGACATCGCCTGCAATATCAGGATGTATCCGTATCATATTCAGCAGATTCTTCAGCGGGAAGGAAACGGATTTGAAAAATCAGGTATCTATCTTGGTGAATTGTCCTTGTTTGATATATCTTTTCGTGCTTCCACCAATGCCTATTTTGCCTATATGTTCGGCGGGCTCCTCAGGAGCATCGGCTGCAGGATCAGACCCTATGAAACAAACAAGGGAGAAACCGACCGGACAATGTCCCGGGCCCTGGATATTATCAGCAGGGCCTTTGCCCTGAACCAGTCCAAGGAAAAAGCCCTGGAAGAGGCTATTTCCCTGTTTAAACGTATCAGGACACAGGATGTCGGCACCCGGCCCAAGGTGGCCATTTTCGGAGATCTGTATGTGAGGGATAATGATATAATGAACCAGAACCTGATTCATTATATCGAAGCAAATGGCGGCGAGGTTGTCACCACACCGTATTATAAATATATCAAAATTATTGCCAATTCCTATTTTAAAAAATGGTTCAAGGAAGGCAAATACCTGAGCCTGATTTCCAACAAAGCCCTGCTTGTTGCCATGCAGGCCATGGAAAAAAAATATTACCCGTATTTTGAACCCATACTGCAGGAATCGCATTTTATGGTTGGAAGCTCCTATGAAAATATCCTGGAGCAATACGGCATCCAGCCGGAACATACCGGAGAATCCATGGATAATATCTTAAAAATTCACCATATCCTCCAGGAGCATCCGGACCTGGCACTGCTTGTCCAGACCAATCCAGCCTTCTGCTGCCCGGGCCTGGTTACTGAAGCCATGGCTGCCAGACTGGAAGCCAAAATCGGCGTGCCCATTGTCAGTATCACTTATGATGTGTCCGGGGGCAATAAAAACAAAGTGATTGTGCCCTTTATCAAATATTTCAGGCCCAGGAGCTATTCCCACAGCAGAAAACTTTCTGTCTGACGTTCACCCGGCAGGTAGTCTTTGATGGCAGGGTATTTTTTCACATAATTGTTCTGGAACTCGATTCGCTGGACATTAAAGGCATTGTGGCGGTCCACTGCCCGCCTGTAGCGCAGATAGTATTCATCATAATTTTTCAAGCTGGCAGGATCCTTATGTTCTGCAATATGGGAAAAATTGGTGGCAGTATAGGTAAGCAGGGCATTAAAATCATCCAGATAGGTTTCAAGGCTTTGAAAATGGCGGATGACCAGGCGGTTGGTATAATATTCCCGGACCTGATAAATCCATTGTAATTCCTTTTTCATGAAATAATCTTGGTAGTCTGTTGTAAATTTCGCCAGCCGTTCAATGGCATCCTGATTCTGGGCCAGGGTAATGCGCAAAATTTTGATAAATGCAATGGTCTGTCGCACTTTTTCAAGACTTGATTCCACCTTGGACATGTTTTCCAGTTTTACCAGACCGGCATCCAGATCATTGGTGGTCTGCTTGAGCGTGTCACACAGCCGGAGCACCTGGCTGGTGATGGGGGGCAGGTGGGCATATTTATTTTTTTCTTTTTCCTGTGCCCAGATATAAAATTCTGCCCCCGCAACCATGGAAAAACTTGCCAGAAACACCATGAAAAGGATCATGCCCGCAGTCTTTTTTGATTTGAAAATTACATACGGGGTGGTGACAGGGGCCAGCAAAACCATAATTGCCCACCATTTGGGATTTTTTTTCCGGAAGCAGGCAAGTAACGTCAGTCCTGACAACAAAAAAACATAGGGAAAATAAATATAATACACGATTAGCCGCCTTTATGGGTAACAATTGTATATCCGTTACCAGAGGATGTAATGGTGACCGCACCATGGGTATCTGTTCTAAAAATATGGATGCCTTTCTGCCGGTATCGGTCCAGAACATCTGGATGGGGAAACCCGTAACGGTTATTAAATCCGCAGGATATTATTACACTTTCAGGATGAACTTTATCAAGGAAAAATTTGGTGGAAGATGTATTGCTGCCGTGGTGAGGGGCCAGCAGAATTTTGGCGCCCGGATGTTTCTGGACAGCCCGGGCCAGAAGTCCTTCTCTTGTTTCCATGATATCTCCTGGAAAAAGCATATAAAACGTTTTGAACTTCAGCTTGAAAACCAGCGAATTGTTATTGAAATCCAGTCCGGGTTGAACAGATTCACATTGGAAAAATTCTAATTGTGTTTTGCCATAGGTCATTTTGTTTTGTGAGCAATCCGGAATAAAAACCGGAATTTGCCTGCGGCGACAGGCGGCCATGATCTTTTCATACCCTTTTCTGGTACTTTTGTCTGCATTTTTTACCAGTGATCCAACCTTGAAATTTTCCAGTATAAATACCAGTCCGTTCATGTGGTCTGTGTCAGGGTGGGTGAGGATGACCGCATCCAGTGCCATGATACGCTGCTGCCATAAAAAAGGAGCCACAATATGCCGTCCTGTATCAAAATTGCTTCCCCCTGAAAAGCCACCCCCGTCCACCAGAATTTTTTTTCCTTCAATGGTCTGAATCAATGCCGCATTTCCCTGGCCCACATCCAGGACGGTGATGGACATGTGGTCAGAAAGCTTTGCAGGTGTCAGCTGCCGTATCCCATGCACAGATACAATGGTGATGATGGCGGTGCATACCAATATGGCCGGTTTTGTCCTTTTAAAAGACAAGATATAATAACCTGCTCCCATAACAGCATAGATGGCCGCCACATCATATACCGACAAAGACGGCAGATGGAACCAGGAAAAAGGAAACCCGGTAAGCCAGGAAACAAATGAAAGACAAAAAGAAACCAGTTTTGCCGCCATTGTCAACAACACTGCTGAAATACCGGGGAACACAGGCCAGAAAACCAGGCTCACCAGGCCAAGGGGCAGACATACAAACCCTATGACAGGCACCAGTACCAGATTTGCCGGAATCTGAACCAAAGAGAGCGTGTTGAAATACAGAGCAATCAACGGAAATGTTCCAAGCCCGGCCAACACGGTTACTATGCAGATGGACACCATAAATTTTGGAACCAGGGGAATATGAAGCCTCTGGTATCCGGCCACCACACCCAGGCCAAGAACAATGAACAGCACCGCTGAAAAAGACAGTTGAAATGAAATGGAAAACAAAGACCCTGGATCTGCCATCAAAATAAGAATACCGGCCCCTGCAAGAATATTGATGGGATGGCTTTGTTTTTCACCCAGAAACGCGATCATAAAAATGCTGATCATAATAAATGCCCGCTGGGTGGAAGGTGAAAACCCGCAAAACAGCGCATATACACACAAGGGAACAAGGGTAAGCATACCGGCAATTTTCCTGGCCCTGGCCGAGATCACCAAGGGTGAAAATCCTGCCAGTATCCAGTAAAAAAAATTATAAAATATTAATGACAATATTCCCAGATGCAGTCCTGAAATAGCCAGCAGATGGCTTGCCCCTGCCTGTGAAAACGTGTCACGTATCTGTGGGGGCATCTGCTGTTTTTTCCCGGTGACCAGGGCAGCCAGAATATGGGCCGCATCCTGATGGTTGAGCCGGGTCATTATAAAATGGTAAAACTGGTTTCGAGTTTTTTCCAACCCCTGCATCCACCGGGCGAATCCAAAAAGATTTTCAGCTGGAACCAAAGTAATTTTTTCGGCCCCGGTATGGACTGCACCGAAGATGCCCTGGCGTTTGAGAAAGGTCTGGTAATCAAAAGCCCCGGGATTGCCGAAATTCCGGATAGGCCGGATGGGCCCCGGGCACTCAATATGATCATTGAATCCTGGCAGACTGCCTTTTTTCCCATAGATGTTTACATACACACGGCCCCTGGCAGGGATGGCAAAAGCGTTTCCGTCTGCATCTGTTGTGATAATTTTCCGGCAGTCCAGCACCACACGATTTTTATAGGGATACTGCCGTGAAAAAGAAACAATCCTGCCCGCAAGGGTAATATCGGGATCGTTGTAAAACCGGGAAACATGTCCGGTGGGCAGATGGGGGAAATGCATCTGATAGCTCTGATATCCGGACCAGACCCCGGCCAGAAAACATATACAGAAAACAAAAAATTTGGGGCCGGAATATCCTGTAAAAAATACAGGTGCCAGCATACCAAAAAACATGACAGCCAGAAGCAGGTGTGAAGGAGAGGATGCATTCCCTGCCAGAATACCTGTAATCATGGCCAGAATTACAGGGACAAGTGGTGGAATCAAAGGCTGTGATGTTTGTTTCACATATCCTCGCCCGAATATAAATATTTTTGCTTACTTGATACGCTGCATGTCAGCTCCCAGCGCACAAAATTTTTCTTCAATGGCCTCGTATCCCCGGTCCATGTGATATACCCGGGAAATCAGGGTGGTGCCTTTGGCCATAAGTCCTGCAATTACCAAAGAGGCACTGGCACGAAGGTCTGAAGCCATAACCGGCGCTGCCTGAAGTTCAGACACCCCTTTGACTTTGGCAATATTTGCTCTGGAAAGCGTAATATCCGCCCCCATGCGCATCAGTTCATTGGCATGGATAAACCGGTTTTCAAAAATGGATTCATGAATAATACTTGTGCTGTCCGCAATACACATCAAGGCCATGAACTGGGCCTGCATATCAGTGGGAAATCCCGGATAGGGAAGGGTTGTGATGTCCACGCTTCTGACATGTTCCACCCCTTTTATGCGGATCCTGTCATCGTAAATTTCCACTTCAGCACCCGATGCCTTGAGCTTATTTATCACCCCGCCTATATGGTGTGGATCGCATCCTTTAATCAATACATTGCCCCGGGTAGCGGCTGCAGCCACCATAAATGTGCCGGTTTCAATGCGGTCCGGAATCACGGTGACCTGTGCCGGTGCAAGGTGCGGTACTCCATCTATGGTAATAATGGCTGTACCTGCCCCGGATATTTTTGCCCCCATACGGGACAAGGCATCAGCCAGGCAGACGATTTCAGGCTCACGGGCTGCATTTCTGAGAACGGTTTTTCCTTTGGCCAGAACAGCAGCCATCATCAGATTTTCGGTCCCGGTTACGGTAGGGGTATCGAAATAGATTTCGCTGCCTTTAAGTTTTTCCGCCTTTGCTTCAATATAGCCGTGGTCAATATCAATTCTGGCCCCCAACGCTTCCAGGCCGGTCAAATGCATGTTCACCGGCCTGGCGCCGATGGCAC
>JAABRW010000179.1 GCA_011390695.1 Desulfotignum sp. | reverse complement strand
AATTTCACCATCCCCGTGAAGGCTGCCCCCTCCATGCACCGCCATGCGTTCTTACATTCTGTCCCTTGCAATTGCGGGGCTGGCGAGCAGGGTGAAAAGGATCACCCTTTCCCCGGTGACAGTGCTGATATCGGTGTGCAGGCTCCTTACCTTGATCCCCAGAATTTTTTCCACCGCTTCCACAAGCAGCGGCCTGCCCTGTTCCAGCAGCGCAATCCGCATCCGTTTTACCAGCTCTCTGCCATCTTTATGTTCATGCATGTCAGCCAGCTTCAATTCCGCCTGGGTGAGCACATTCTTGAGTCTTACCAGCACCATGTCATCAATGATATAGGTTTTGGTTTCCAATGGACCCCGACCCATAAATTCTTTTTCAAACTGTATCACGGCTTCGCTGATTTCAGCCTCCATCTGGCCTTTGGTTTTGTTTTTCATTATTTTCGGTTCAAGTCATTTGAAAGTTACAGATAAACCCATTGGGTATTGTTTGCCGGAGATAAGGTACTCAATGTTCAAATGGTATGGGCCGGCCTGCCAGGCAGCGACCGATCTGATCCAGGTCCCCCTGTTTGACCCATGTCCACTTTTCCCGGAAAAGCCGGTCGCTCAGATAGCTGCTGTCTGGATCGCTGCTGCGCTGAACATATTTTTCCAGGTGCCCCGGGCCGCCATTGTACATGGCATACAGCATCCCGGCCAGAAAATCGTCATCAACTGCCGGCTCAGGCTGTTTTTTTTGCCAGCGTACCGCATACCGGGTGAAATACAGCGCAAGAATGTCACACCCGGTCATGGCATTGTAGGCGATATCCCAGCGCAGTTTGTCCTGGTCGTAGATGCCGCGCCATACCCGTTCATTGATCTGCATGATGCCCACAGATGTCCGGTTGTAGGAGCGCAGGTAACTAATGGATTCCTGTGCTTCAATGAACTGCCGAAAACAGCTTTCCTGCCACGCAGTGGCCAGAACCGTCCGGCGGAACATGGCATGGCGGTCCCCAGGGATCCGGGTATCCTGCAGTTTCTCTTCGGTCTGTTCTTTTATCAGGCGGATGGTTTTTTCAAGGTAGGCAGCCGGTGATTCCTGGTACAGAAGCCATTGCCGGGCATGAAACAGGTGCTTTTCCGGAATATCGGCCTGGGCAAAGGCTGTACCAAAAATCAGGCGGTACAGATGCGACAGCTGTTTAAGCCTGAAATGCCTGTCGGTCCGGCCTGATCCGGGCTGCCCGATCCCCAGGGTATTTTTCAGGTGAGGGGATATATCAGGATCATAATTCAGTGACGGGGCCTTGCCTTCGGCCACCAGGGCTGCCAGCTGGTGCAGGCCCTGCCGGCTGATGTCCAGCCCCAGCAAAGGGCCGAGCCGGTCCAGGGTCACCAGGGAATCGGCAGCGGAAAAAAAAGCCAGGTACCCCAGCATGGAATCGGTGCCGGATTCCTTGAAGTGGTGCCTGAAAACCGGGGACATCAGCTCCCAGCTCATGGTAAACTGTCTGCGGACAAAATCATCTGTTCCGGGATCGGGTTTTTCCAGTTCTTCGGAGAAAGCGTACCGCAGCCGCAGCAGCACATCCAGTAAAATGTGCTGTTCATCCGGAGTCAGGGGCCGGGATGACAGTGCAGTGATCAGGTGGACCACAAATGCATCCCAGGTTTCCCAGGCATTGATGAATGCCTGCCTATGGTACTGAGAAAGAACAGCCGGGGCTGATGGCGCGGATTTCTGGAAAATGGTGTCCGGAATATCCATCTGCTGCTGAAACGACAAACCGGTTTTCCCGATGTCAACCGGGCCGGGCCGAAGGCTGTCAACAATCCTGAGGACATTGTCGGGTTTGTCTTCTGGCAGGACAGCTTTTAGAAATTTTTCGAGTGCGGTTCGGGGGATACCCAGGTCGATGGTAATGCCGTCCAGCAGTCCCGGCAGATTCCCCCGGGCCCGCTGCCAGATATAATCCGCCAGCCGGGCCGGTTTGCGGTCCAGGGTTTCCAGGCGGGAGGACAGGGTGGTAAACCGCAGCTGCCAGGTTTTTGGATCCAGCACCGGCTGCTGGCGGGTCACCAGGTATCCGTCAAAAGAGACAGGAAACAGGCAGAAAGTGCCGGCGGAAACACCGTACCGGACATGAACCCGCATGTCCAGAAACAGGCTTCCGTCTGATTCTCGGAAACCCGGTTCAGACACCCGGATGGTCTGACAACCGTCTGCATCTTCCATTAGTACGGCCTGTTTTTCCGGACCTGTAAACACGGCATTGGCTGCCAGGGAAGCGAGCATGTCATAATCCAGGGCCATGGGTACGGCGATGGTTCGGGTGCCGGCCTGTCCCTGCAAAGGAGACACCATGACCAGAAAAAAAATGACGGCAGATGCCTGGAGCATGCGGAACATGGATTTTATTTCAAACAAACGCCAGAAATTGATTTTTACTCCTTCATGCTATTCTTGTAATATGAATTTCGACTTCAAGTTGATAATCCCGATATTATATCGTGATCCGGCTGAAAAGAAAATAATTATTCACTTTTTTAACACCGACCTGGACCCGTGTGCTTACGGGGCTTGATAAAAGACACAGTACATATTATGTATGAAAGCTGAAAAAAGCATGTTAAAAAAAAAAGACAACCCGTAACTGTCTGGCGGTGCCATGGATGACAAACCCGATGCCCGGATGATCGATACCGTATTTCCCGGTCTGTCCCCTTCTTTGAAAACCCTTTTGATAACCCGCCTGGACCGGTTTTATGACCGTCTTAAAACATCCGGGCAGGATCTGGATGCCGTTGGTGTGGACTCTGAGGACCTGATCCGGGTGTTTCTGTTCAGTGATTTTGTGGCGGAATGCCTGGCAAAGGATCCGGGCATACTCCATGACCTGTCAACCTCAAAGGATCTGGTTGCCTTCAGAAAGCCGGGATGGTACCCGGACCGGGCCGAACAGATCACTGCCGAAGCCGATGCAGAACAGGCACGCAAACTGCTGATGGATTTCAAATGCCGGGAGATCATCCGCATCGCCTGGCGGGATCTGGCCGGGAAGGCGGATCTGTCCGAAACTTTGTCCGATCTGTCACACCTTGCCATGGCCTGCGTTTCCCGTGCCCTTGATCTCCTTTATGAAAAATTGTGTGCCGCCCACGGCACTCCCATGGACAAGCACGGCCATGCCCAGCAGATGGTGGTTCTGGGGATGGGAAAACTGGGGGCCGGAGAGCTGAATTTTTCTTCGGACATTGATCTTGTCTTTGTGTATCCCAAAGAAGGGAACACCTGGCTGGACAACCGGATCAAGACCTCTAACCAGGATTTTTTCACCCGGCTGTGCAAGCAGTTTTTGTCATTTTTTGCCGGCTCCGGCGGCACCCATTTTTACCGGGTGGATACCCGGCTGCGGCCCTTTGGGGACAGCGGCCCGCTGGTCATGAGCACAGATGCGTTTGAGGAATATTACCAGACCCAGGGCCGGGAATGGGAACGGTACGCCATGATCAAGGCTGCCCCAGTGGCAGGGAATCTGGCTGCCGGCCGTCTGCTGCTCCACAATCTCAACGGATTTATCTTCCGCCGTTATTTTGATTACGGATCATTTGATTCGTTCCGGGACATGAAGCAGCGCATCACCCTGCAGGTGAAAAACGCGCGGTTGAAAGACAACATCAAAGTGGGGGCCGGCGGGATACGGGAGATCGAATTTTTCGGCCAGCTGTTCCAGCTTATCCGGGGAGGGGTAGAGCCCGCTCTGCAGACTCCGGGGATTTTACAGGTCCTGGACCAGCTGGTGGTCCACGACTGTATCGATAGCGCCACCCGGGATGATTTGAGGGATGCGTATACCTTTTTGCGCACCGTGGAAAACCGGCTTCAGCAGTATCAGGACCTGCAGACCCATGATATTCCGGAACATCCGGACCATCAGCAGATTCTGGCCCTTTCCACGGGGTTTGATTCTTTCAGCCGGTTCAAGGAAAAGCTGGACCGGGTTCTGGCCGCTGTTCACGGTCATTTTTCCCAGCTGCTGGTCACGGAGACGGATGAGCGCAAAGATGCGGCTGCCAGGGAATTAAAAGAGATGTGGATGAACATCAACGATCCCCAGTTTTCCCCGGAAGCCATCGAAGTGGCCGGATATGCGGATCCC
>JAABRW010000178.1 GCA_011390695.1 Desulfotignum sp. | reverse complement strand
AAACATGCGGATACCGTCATAGGACAGACCCCCTGAGGACGGGCTGGGATTGAACCCGTATTTGGCCTTGACATCCTTGGCCCACTGCTTGGCTTCGGGCGTGGTCAGCTGGGGAATGGAGTCCAGCACATAGTCGGACCCCGGACCGGTCATTTTGTACCAGTCGCCGATCCATCCCAGACCGGATGCAATGAGAACCCCTTTGTTGCCGACTTCTGCATACTGCTTGACAAATGCGGTCAAAGACGGTGCTGCCGTGGATGTACCGGCCAGCAGCTCGACACCGGCACTTTTGAATTTTGAAAGCAGCGGATAAAAATCGGTCTGGGTGATGGGAAAATATTCTTCCGCATATATTTCCCAGCCACTGGCCAGCAATGCTTCCTTGTAAGCCCCGCCCGCACTGCGGCCCCAGTCCGTGTCTTCGCCGTAGATGGCGGCCAGTTTCTTTTTGGGTGTCCAGGTGCCGTCTGCAATGACCTCATTGATGCATTCGATGTAGTTGCCTTCCAGTTTGGCAGGTACGGGCCAGCCTTTACCGCCCCAGTAGGAGTATTTTTCCGGATCCGCCTGCCATTTTTCGTTCACCACTTCCGATGCGCCGAAACCGAACATATGGGGCACTTTGTACTGGGCCGCCACATCCATCACGGAAACCGCCACAGACGAATGCCAGTTGAGCACGCCGGCCTGAATCCCTTTGCCTTCCACGGCTTCTGCATAGGCACTGGCCGCTCTTGCCGGGTCAGACTGTGAATCCACCCACACCACTTCAATCGTGTAATCGCCCACTTTGTAGTCAATGGCTTCCATGGCCATCTCCACAGATGCCTGGAACTCTTTTCCATTCTGGGCGGACGGCCCGGTAAACGGCCCCAGCACCCCTACGGGCAATACTTTGTCAGCAGCAGATGCCATCCCCCCTGCTAAAAACAACATGGCCATGAAACACGCGACAACCTGTAGAATTTTTTTCGTACCCATAACGATTTCCTCCAAAAATTAAGGTTTCTTGTTTGCGACTTTTCGCATACCCGCCAAACGTTGGTTTTAATGCATGCAGATTATGTACCAGTTATTCATGGCATTTCTCGGAAAACCCATTAATTTCTTTATTAAATTTAGGAAACCTTGATATTTCTGATAAAATTTTAATGTTTTTTTTCTAAAAACCAAACATCACGTCTGACCGCCAAAAGCAATCACTGACAAAAATATTAAAAAATTTTTCGTTTTACTGTCAAATATTTTGACAAATTTACATGGGTTTCTGATCCACATACGCTTTTCGATTGAGGTGATATTTTTTCAGCTTGTAATGAAGCGACTGGGGGGAAATTCCGAGAGACCGGGCCGCACTGGCCGCATTTCCCCGGGACCGGCTCAGGGCATTCACAAGCATCTGCTGTTCATGGGATTTCTGGGTTTCCATCAGGCTGGTGCCGTTTTTTGGCGGATGTCCCGGTCCCGGATCCACGGGCACCCGTTTCGGCGCATCTTTGCCTGCAAAACTGAATATATGGGGCGGCAAATGGGCCAGATGAATGACCCGGGTCCCGTCCACCATATTCATGGCGGCTTCAATAATATGTTCGAGTTCCCGGACATTTCCCGGCCATCGATATCCGGCAAACAGGGCGGCGACTTCCGGGGAAATGGTTTCCACTTTTTCGCTCAACGCCCGGTTGTATTTGGAAATAAAATGCGCAATCAAGGACTCCATATCGCCTTTTCTGTCTTTTAATGGCGGCAGCATGATGGAGACCACCCCCATGCGGTAAAAAAGATCCATGCGAAGAGAACCGCTTTGAATAATCTTTAAGGGCGGCTGCCCCACGGAAGACAGAATTTTTACATCCAGATCGATCTCCCTGAGAGATCCCAGTTTTCTGACTTTTTTCTCCTGGATGACCCGAAGCAGTTTGACCTGGAGTGTCAAGGGCATGGCATCCAGTTCATCCAGGAAAATGGTGCCGCCATCGGCCTGTTCAAACAGGCCCGGCTTGTCAATGGCACCGGTAAACGACCCCCGGGACGTGCCGAACAGGATGCCTTCCAGCAGGTTTTCGGGAATGGCGGCACAGTTAACCGGGATAAACGGTTTCTTTTTTCTGGGGCTGTGGTTGTGGATGGACTGGGCAAACAACTCTTTGCCGGTCCCGGTTTCTCCGGAAATCATGATGGGGGACGGAGACCCGGCAGACATTCTGGCCATGCGGATGGCCGACCGCATCTGAGGATCCGAGGCAATGATATCTTTGAAGGAAAACCGGGTACCGTTGGAAGAAATTCTGGCAACCGGCCGGTCTGATGCGGTTCTGGACAAAATCACTTTTTCAAGGAGCTGATATTCCTTGGAAAACGTAACCGCTCCGATCAGCTGCCCACCCTTGTACAAAGGAAATGCATTGGACAGGATATTGCACACCCGGCCTAACCGGGTGCGGTAGACCATGGGTTCGTTGATGATGGGATCTCCCGTGGTCAGACAGCGCATGATCGGACTGGTTTCCGGCGTTACCTGATAAATATCCAGCAGATTTTTTCCCGTGGCATCGGCCGGGAAGATATCATCGATCTGGCCCTGGGTCTGATTGAAAAATATCACTTTCCCGGTGATATCCGCAATCACCACCCCCTCATGCATGGAAGACAGCACGCTGTAAATATCGATATCTTCAAAATTGATCCGCTCCATAACCCTTTCACAGAAAATCAAATTTTTTTGATGTTTAATTGATTTTTTCCCCTTTCTTTAAAGAGATGCATGAATTTGAAAAAAAAAGCAAGTTATATAAAAATTTTTTGATATTTCTCTGCTTTTTTCTGAATCCAGGCGGGTTCCGGTCCCAAAAAGATAACAACCAAAAATCCGGTATGAACGATATTTTCAGGCATCTCCCAGGAACCTGGAATACGCTGGCACAAAATATGCTGGGTTGGTTCTGATTTTAAGAAACTGGATTTCAATCATTATCAACCTTTACTGTGTAAGGATATTTTATGGCTTTTTTTGAATATTTCACGTCAGAGGAAACCGAACAGATCCACGACGCCACCATGACCGTGCTGGAAAAAACCGGCATGAACTTCAAGTATGAACCGGCCCTGGACCTGTTTAAAAAAGCCGGCTGCAACGTGGATGGGGTCCGGGTTTTTTTCACCCGGCAGTTCATCGAAGAACAGATCAAAAAAGCCCCGTCCCAGTTTACGCTGTATGCCAGAAACCCGGAAAAAAATGTGGTGATCGGCGGGGACAATATCGCTTTTATGCCCTGCTATGGATCTCCGTTTGTCAACTGCCTGGACCATGGCCGGCGGCCCGGCACCCTGGAGGATTTCAAAAACTTTGCCAGACTGGCCTGTGCCATTCCTTATTTTGACATCACGGGCGGCATGATGGTGGAACCCAACGACATCCCCGTGGAAATCCGGAACGCGGAGCGGATATACGCATCCATGACCCTGTCGGACAAACCGTTCATGGGGGCCGGCACCAACGGGCCGGACGCGGTGCAGACCCTGGACATGGCTTCCATGGTGTTCGGCTCCAGAGAAGAGATGGCAAAAAAGCCGCCCTTTGTCTCCATCCTCACCAGCCTGACCCCCCTGGGGTTTGATGACAAAATGTGTGCCGGCATCATGGCCTATGCCGAGGCTGCCATGCCCCAGCTGATCTCATCTCTGTCCATTGCCGGGGCCACCACGCCCGTGACCATGGAAGGGACCCTGGTGGTCCAGAACGCGGAAGTGCTGGCCGGCATCTGCCTGGCCCAGCTGGTGAGAGAAGGGGCGCCCGTGATCTTTGCCGGCTCTTCTTCCGCCACAGCCATGCATTACGGCACCTTGAGCATCGGGGCCCCGGAGATGGCCGTGAACACGGCGGCCACGGCCCAGATGGGCCGGTTCTACAACCTGCCGTCCCGGGGCGGCGGGGCCTTGACCGATGCCAAGACCGTGGATGCCCAGGCCGGGTTCGAGTCCATGATGAGCCTGCAGATGGCGTGCCTTTCGGGCATCAACTTTGTGCTGCACGCCGCCGGCATCCTGGAAGGGTATATGACGGCGTCCTATGAAAAATTCATGATCGATGCGGAAATGATGGGCATGTGCCGCCGCATCAAAAAAGGGGAAGAGATCACCGCCGAAAAACTGGCTCTGGAT
>JAABRW010000177.1 GCA_011390695.1 Desulfotignum sp. | reverse complement strand
AAAAGGCTACTCCCGGGCCGAGGTCGTCTACTCCTTCGGGCGCCGAGACCAGCTGGATGTGGCGGCCCTCAAGCGTCTCGTATCCAGCCTCAGCCGCTTCATCAGCCCTGAAGATGCCCAGGAACTGGAAGCCCAGGGCACTGGCATCAAGTTCATCTCCAGTCAACCGGCCGGAGGGGCTCTGCTGCTCAAAGGACTGTGGGAACGCATTGGCATTGATCGATGCCTCTCCGAAGCTCTCAAGGGCCGGGAGTTCACCACACCGGTGGGGGATGCGATTTTTGCCATGGTAGCCAACCGTGCCCTGGCACCCGCCTCCAAACTGGCGGTGGAAGAGTGGGCCGCCAAAGATGTCTATCTGGACATTGAGCAGCCCATCCAGGTGCAGCACTTGTACCGGAGCATGGATTTTCTGCTTGAACATGAAGCGGCCATCCAGGAAAAGGTCTTCTGGTCCACCGCTCACCTGATGAATCTTACCGTGGATCTGATATTTTTCGATACCACCAACACCTACTTTGAAATGGAGGACCCCGGAGATTCTGACATACTGGCATATGGCAAGTCCAAACACAAGAGGGATGACCTGCCCCAGGTCACCATCGGACTGGCTGTGACCAGGGAAGGTATTCCTGTCCGATGCTGGGTGCTGCCCGGGAACCAGAACGATGCCAAGTGTGTCGACCAGGTCCAGAAAGACATGAACGACTGGAAGCTGGGCAATGTCATCTGGGCCATGGACCGGGGCATGACCAGCGAAGAGAACCGGCGCAATCTGCAAAGAGCCGGGGGACAGTACATCCTGGGAGAAAAACTCCGGGGGACCAACATAAATGAAGAGGCCCTGAACCGGGGTGGTCGGTTTAAAATCATCAATGAAAGTCTGCATATCAAAGAGGTCTTCGTTGGGGAAGGTACAGGCAGACGGCGGTTTGTCATCGCCTATAACCCGGAGCAGGCCGAACACGACCGCCATGTCCGCGAAAAAAATCTGGAACGGATTGAGGTCGAACTCGAAGCCCTGGAAAAGCAATCCGGAAAAGCGCATCTCAAAACCAAATACGCACTTCTGGCCCATAGATCCATGGGCCGGTATCTCAAAGAACTGAAATCCGGCAAACTGGCAGTGGATAAGTCCAAAGTCAAAAATGCGGAAAAGCTGGATGGAAAATATCTGCTGAGCACCAGTGACAAAAGCCTGTCTGCCAAGGATGTCGCCTTGGGGTATAAGCAGCTCATGGAGGTTGAGCGGGCCTTCCGGACCCTCAAGACGACCCTGTCCCTCAGACCGGTGTACCACACGAAATCCGACCGCATCCGCGCCCATGTCACCCTCTGCTGGCTTGCCCTGCTCCTGGTCCGGGTGACAGAACTGGAGACCGGCATGACCTGGCCCAAGGTCCGGGCCGAGCTGGAGCGCCTTCATCTGGGAAAATTTTTGCATAAAGATGGACATATACTACAGTACACCGAACCGACTCATGCCCAGCGCAATATCCTGAAAAAATTAAAGATATCTATGCCAAAGAGAGTGAAGTCCTTCACCGGCACCCCTTAAAACCGACAAATTTTGTAGGCACTACACCACTTTTTGGGATGGCTGTATCCCTTTATTGACAGGTGTCTTGAAATTTCGTAAACCTACCACTGTCGAACACAGGATAAAGTTATAAATATTCGGATTGGGCCTATCATCAGATCATGAGAGTAACCATCCATAAATCGAATGTTCAATACTCTCGCGGACCGTTGATTTCCAGGCGGACTCTGTCAAGAAACAGCTTGGCTGATCTGCTCAGAGGTTGCGGCTGGAACAAAGCTGAGTTTGCCCCCCCCGTTTGAGCCCTGAACAGATCACCAATCGAGAAATATATGAAAAAATTAGATTTTTCGAATCAACCGGATGACCAAAAAAACTACTCGCAACTTTTTATTCGCCAGATGCCTTCAGTTCAACCGCGGCTTTTGAGATAGCGTTTTCGATGATATCAAGCCCGGCACTCAGTTGTGCGCTGTTGGTGACAAGCGGCATCAGCATTCTCATGATCTGGTTGTAAGAGCCAGCGGATTTTACGATCAGACCATGATTTGCACACTCTTTGAGGACGATGCTTACCGCCTCGGGAAAGGGCTCCTTGGTTTTTCGGTCTTTAACAAACTCGATGGATGTCATCGCTCCTTTTACCCGGTAAGTTCCTATGATATCATATTTTTCGGTCCATTCTGAAAATGATTTGCGGCATCGTTCGCCGATATTCAGTGCTTTCTGTGCAAAATTATCTCTTTGCATGATTTCGATAACCTTCAGGGCTGCTGCAATGGCAACCGGGTTTCCTCCGTAGGTTCCCCCGATTTCCCCTATTGCCAATGCTTCCATTATCTCTTCCCTCGCAGTTACAGCGCTCAGAGGCAAGCCTGCTGCAAGTGATTTCGCTGTCAGGATAATATCCGGATACACACCGAATTCCGCCCAGTAGTCTGTTGCAAACATTTTTCCTGTTCTGCAGTAGCCGGTTTGTATCTCATCGACAATCAGTAGTATGTTATGCTTATCGCATAGCTTTCTCAATCCGATTATATAATCATTCGGGGGATCGATAAATCCACCTTCTCCCTGAAGGGGTTCGATGATGATGGCAGCAACGCTGTCAGGACTGATATAGTCGACAAACATATACTCCAGTTTTTCAAGATAATGTGCTGCGATATTGTCTCTGCTGATGCTGCTGTCTGTTCTGTATTCATTAGGGAATTCCGCCCGGTGAACACCTGGAGCCAGTGGAGCAAAAGCCGCTTTGAATATCTGGCCGCTGGTCAGGGTCATTGACATGAATGTTCGGCCGTGAAAAGCACCGGAGAATGCAATGATATCTGATTTTTTAGTGTATTTCCTGGCGATTTTAATACTGTTGTCGACAGCTTCGGACCCGCAGTTAAAAAATGCGGTTCTTTTTTTGAAATCACCAGGGGTGATCGTGTTCAATATGTCTGCCAGATCCATATATTCCGCGTAATGAAACGTATTGATTTGCGGATGAAAATATCGTTTGATCTGTTTTTCAACAGCTTCGATGACTTCAGGATTGCTGTGGCCTATATTCAGAACGCCGATACCGGCAACCCAGTCCATAATTATGTTGCCGTCCAGGTCCTGCACCATGCATCCCTCGGCTTTGTCTATGGCGTAGGGGGCACCGCAGGCGATGGATGAAGGAATGGCCCGGTTTCTTTTGTCTATCACCTGTTTGCTCAGGGGGCCTGGCAGGTCTGTAACCAGTTTTGGTAATGAATCTTTCAACATTGAATTGGTCTCCATGTGTTCATGTAATTGCAAATTTGATGGTAAAAAAATAATGAGTGTAACGTTCCGGTGTTTAAACAGAACGCTGGAAGTTTCACATTAATGACTTGTGACAGCCTTGTCGGGAGGATCCCAGCCTCGGATTTGATAATATTCGCGAAGCATTATAGCCATATCCCGTTCAGTGATTTCTGCGCCTGAATCTTTTAGTTTCTTATGCAGTCCGCTCGGCAGCTGTTCATGTTCCGCCGTCATTCCTTCCTGGAGATTATAGTGTCTGGCATCACGGGAGATACGTGATGCGATTTCTCTGAGATCTTCCTTGGAAACCGATAGACCTGTAAGTGCATGAATCAAGTCACAAAGAAGGGGCCAGTCATACATATCCCTAAAAAAACGACATAGAACAAAAGTGTCGAAAATGATTAATCGATCTTCAAAATCGATAAAAAGCTCTGCTTTTCCCTTTATCTGATCGGCCGGAATCATTCCGCTTAGTTCCGGTTTATAGAAAGTTGATCGTAGATGGCAGGCGCCTCTGTCCGAAGTAGCATAGCCTAACCCCATCCCTTTTAAAACTCTGGGATCGTAGCCTGCCGGTTCCATTCCTTTGACATGTACCGCCGTATCTTCCATCCCCCAGGTTCGGGCGGTTTTGGCAATTCCTTGGGCGAGCAGTTCTCCAATACCTTCTTTACGAGCAATCATGTTGATCAGACAGACGGTTTGTTGTGCATTGCCATACTCGATTCTGAAGTCCGATTTTTTCTGTTGAAAGGCCTCCATTGCAAACGCGCAGAGATTACCAGCTGTAATTGTATCAATACCCAGAGAATCGCATAAATGGTTAAGATAAATGATTTCCTCAA
>JAABRW010000176.1 GCA_011390695.1 Desulfotignum sp. | reverse complement strand
GCCACGGATGGCATATGAATTGCTATAGTTAGTTGACTGAACCGTAAATTTGGTATTGGTAAGGAACAGCTCAAAAAACCCTATGACGTATGTGGTAAAATACTTTTTAAAAAACAAACTCGCTCTGATCGGCCTTGTCGCGATTGTCGTCTTTTCCGCGTCTGCCATATTGGCACCGGTGATCGCCCCTTACGCGCCGGACAACCAGTTTTTTGAAGGATTAACCCTGGAAGGAGCGCCCCTGCCGCCCAGTCCCAAATTTTGGCTCGGCACGGACCTTCTGGGCCGGGATCTTTTTTCCCGGCTGATATACGGCGCAAGGACCTCCTTGGTCATTGGCATTGCCGCCAACGGGATTGCCCTTTTGATCGGATCGTTCCTCGGCATCTTTGCCGGATATGCCAGAGGGAAAACCGGTTCGGTGATCATGCGGTTCACCGACCTGATGATGGCCTTTCCGGCGCTCCTGCTGGCGATTGCCCTGGCCGCCATCTTCCAGCCCAGCCTCTGGATTGTGGCCCTGGTGATTGCCTGTGTCAACTGGGTCCAAATCGCCCGGGTGATCTACAGCCAGACCATGTCGCTGGCAACCAGCGAGTATATCGAAGCGGTTCGATCCATTGGGGCGGCGTGGCCCAGAATTTTATTTGTCCACATCCTGCCGCATCTCTGGCCCACCATCCTGGTCTGGGGGACCCTTGGCATTGCCACTACGGTCCTGCTGGAAGCGACCCTGTCGTTTCTCGGGGTGGGGGTCCGGCCGCCCACACCGTCATGGGGCGGCATTATCTATGAAAGCCAGTCCTATTTTCTGGATGCACCCTGGCTGGTCTTTTTTCCGGGCCTGGCTATCATGCTGCTGTCACTTTCTTTCAACCTGGTGGGGGATGCGTTAAGGGATGCCCTGGATCCCATGAGGCGAGGAAGAAACTGATGCTGATTCTCATAGCCAAACGATTCGGGCAGTCTGTCCTGATCCTTTTGGGGGTGACCCTGATCACTTTTACCCTTTCTTTCATGATGCCTGCCGACCCGGTCCGCATGATCGCCGGAAGAAGCGCCACACAGGCCACCGTGGAATCGATCCGCAAAGAACTCGGCCTGGATAAGCCTCTGCCGATACAGTACCTAAAATACGTCTCCAGATTGGTTCGACTTGATCTTGGCCGTTCCTACAAACAAAAAACCGAGGTAACCGAACTGATCAAAAGCCGTCTGCCGGCCACACTTCTGCTCATGGCCGGGGCCATATTTTTCGAATTGCTCATCGGCATCCCTGCAGGCATCCTGGCGGCCACCCAGCGGGGAAAGGCCTGGGACAACTGGATCATGGGTATCTCATTTGCCGGGGTGTCCATGCCGCAGTTCGTCCTCGGACTGCTGTTGCTATATGTGTTTGCCTATGTGCTGGGGCTTTTTCCTTTGGGCGGATACGGAAGCATCCAGCATCTGGTCCTGCCGGCATTGACCCTGGGGATTTCCGGGGGAGGCTGGTATTCTCGCATGATCCGTTCCAGCATGGTGGATGTTCTGCTCCAGGATTATATCCGGACCGCCCGGGCCAAGGGCCTGTCTGAGATGAAAACCGTTTTTGTACACGGCCTGCGCAATGGAATTTTGCCCATTATTGCCATGATCGGATTGGATATCGGTATTTTTATGGCCGGCGCAGTGGTGGTAGAATCCGTGTTCGGCTGGCCCGGTATAGGGCAGATGGCATGGCAGGCCATCCAGATGGTCGATATTCCGGTCATTATGGGTGTCACACTGGTGGCAGCTGTGGGGATTATATTAGGCAACCTGCTGGCAGATTTGATTATGCCCCTGGCTGATCCAAAAATGAGAGTTGATTAACCCCATATAACAAAGGAGTTCACACATGAAAAAATTTAGATTAATCTTGGTAGTTCTCGCCCTTTTCCTTGTTGTGGGCGGCACGGCTGTCTGCAGTGCCGGCATCAAGCAAGGGGGTAAAATGATTGTCACCTATAAGGATGACATCTCCACTCTGGATCCTGCCATCGGGTACGACTGGCAGAACTGGTCCATGATCAAGACTCTTTTCAACGGCCTCATGGATTATGAGCCCGGCACCTACAATCTGGAACCTGATCTGGCGGAAAGTTTTGAGATTTCAGATGACGGAATGGTCTACACCTTCCTGCTCCGGGACAATGTCAGGTTCCACAATGGCCGTTTGCTCGAAGGTGAGGACATCAAATACAGCATCGAGAGAGCTGTCAATCCGAAAACCCAGAGCCCGGGGCAGGGTTTTTTCGGCAGCATCAAAGGATTTGATGAGATGGTTTCCGGCGAGGCTGACCACCTTTCCGGCATTACCATTCCAAAACCCGGTGTGATCAAAATCGAACTCACCCGCCCGGATGCTACCTTTCTGCATGTCATGGCCATTAACTTCTCCTTTGCCGTTCCAAAAGAAGAAGTGGAAAAATATGGTGATGATTTCGGAAAGCACCCCGTGGGCACCGGTGCTTTCAAAATGACTGACTGGGCACTGGGCCAGTATGTGACCTTTGAACGAAACAGGGATTACTATAAAGATGGGCTTCCCAAACTTGACACCATTGTGTTCGAGGTCGGACAGGAACCTACAGTGGCCTTGCTGCGTCTCCAGCGAGGTGAAGTGGATATCCTGGGTGACGGCATTCCGCCGGCTCGGTTTCTGAAGGTGAAAAGCGATCCAGCCAACAAGGACCTTATCATCCAGGGAGACCAGCTTCACACCGGGTACCTTGCGATGAATCTCGAGATGAAACCATTTGATAACCTGGAAGTTAGAAAAGCAGTCAACATGGCCATCAACAAGGAACGGATCTGCAAGATTATCAACAATCGTGCAGAACCGGCCAACCAACCACTTCCCCCGGGTATGCCCGGATATGATAAAAATTACAAGGGGTACCCCTATGATATTGAAAAAGCCAAAATCCTGTTGAAAAAAGCAGGCTATGGTAACGGCTTTACCACAGAGCTATATGCCAACAACACCGATCCCAATCCCAGGATTGCCCAGGCCATCCAGCAGGATCTCGCCGCCATTGGCATTACAGCGGAAATCAAAACCCTGGCGCAGTCCACGGTAATTGCAGCAGGCGGTGAGCCCGATCAGGCACCGATGATCTGGTCCGGCGGCATGGCCTGGATCGCGGACTTCCCGGATCCATCCAACTTTTATGGACCGATCCTGGGCGGTGCCGGTGCGGTCAAGGGCGGCTGGAACTGGTCCTGGTACGTGAACAAGGATCTGGATGCCAAAGCGGCCGCAGCTGATGCGATCAGTGATCCGGCCAGAAGTGCGGAACGGCTTGAAATGTGGCGCTCCATTTATATTTCGGTCATGGAGGACGCTCCCTGGGTGCCGGTTTTCAATGAACTGCGTTTTACCATGCGCGCAGAACGCCTGGGCGGACCTGATGCCATCTTTGTCGATCCGGTTCATATCCCGGTGAATTATGAGCATGTGTATGCAAAAGACGTTCAGTAAATAATTACAACATTGATCTGTCGCTGCATCCTGTCAGGGACAGACGGGAAGTTTTCCGGTCTGCCCCTGCAGGATGTGACAGATTTGATAAAGGAAGATAATAATGACACCTGACTATACCCTGAAAAATAAAGTCCATATCGGGTGGGATAATTCGCTGGAGCCCGCTTTGACAGTGGCGCCCGGCCAGATTGTGGAGTTTGAGGCCGTTGACGCATCAGGCGGACAGATTACCGCTTCCTCCACGGTGGAAGATGTCTCCAAACTCAATTTTGACAAGGTCAACCCAGTGACCGGACCGCTCTGCGTGGACGGTGCGCAGCCGGGTGATGCCCTCAAGGTCACCATTCTTTCATTTACGCCAAGCGGATGGGGCTGGACTGCGATTATCCCTGGTTTCGGCCTGCTTGCAGACCGGTTCAACTCCCCGGCCCTTCATATCTGGAAATTTGATACATCGCCTGGCGCCATTGCAGAATTCAAGCCCGGCGGCAGGGTGCCAACACAGCCATTTCCCGGCACCATTGGGAATGCACCGAAAGACAAGGGAGTCCAGAGTGTTGTCAACCCCAGAAATGTCGGCGGCAACATGGACACCCGCAGCCTGTGCGAAGGTACAGTCTTGTATCTGCCGGTGGAGGTGGAGGGCGCTCTTTTTTCCCTTGGC
>JAABRW010000175.1 GCA_011390695.1 Desulfotignum sp. | reverse complement strand
CAAACTGATTGTGGAGTCCAAGATCATGGCGGTGAAAGCCGGTATGGAGATTCCCACGGACAGCCTGGAATCCCATTATCTGGCCGGCGGAAATGTGTCCCGGGTGATCCAGGCCCTGATTGCCGCAGACAAGGCCAATATTGATCTGACCTTTAACCGGGCCGCCGCCATTGACCTGGCCGGCAGAGATGTGCTGGAAGCGGTGCAGATGTCGGTGAATCCCAAGGTCATTGAAACCCCGCTGGTTGCGGCCATGGCAAAAGACGGCATTCAGCTCAAGGCGATTTCCAGGGTCACGGTCCGGGCCAATATTGACCGCCTGGTGGGCGGGGCCGGTGCTGAAACCATTCTGGCACGGGTGGGAGAAGGCATAGTCACCACCATCGGGTCTGCCGAGACCCACAAACGGGTGCTGGAAAACCCGGATATGATTTCCAAAACAGTCCTGAAAAAAGGCCTGGATGCCGGCACAGCCTATGAAATTCTGTCCATTGACATTGCAGATGTGGATGTGGGCAAAAACATTGGCGCGGAACTGGAAACCGACCGGGCCGAGGCAGACAAGAAAATTGCCCAGGCCAAAGCGGAAGAAAAGCGGGCCATGGCATTTGCAACAGAACAGGAAATGCGGGCCCGGGTACAGGAAATGCAGGCCAAGGTGGTGGAGGCGGAAGCCCAGGTGCCCCTGGCCATGGCAGAAGCCTTCAGGAGCGGCAACCTCGGCATCATGGATTATTACAAAATGAAGAATGTGGCAGCTGACACAAAGATGCGGGACCAGATCGCCAAGGGTGAAACAGACACCACCCAGACAGATCAGAATATATAAATCTTTACAGCCGTGAATCCCGTAAAAGTTATCATTTTATGGGATTCATGGCAGCACAAGGAGTACCATGAATATGGAAACCCTTATTAATGTAATTCTGGTGGTTTTTTTTCTTTTGTTTACCCTGCTTTCCAAAACCCTTGCCTCCAGAAAGAAAAAAACCACCGGGATTCAGAAAAAATTGTCAAAAAATCCCTTGTTTTCTTTTTTTCAGAAAATCAGGGACCAGGTACAGGAATCTATTCAGGAACTGGAAAAACAGGCCAGGCAGGAAAAACAAAAACAATCGGCAGACACGGATTTCTGGGATGAAATGGCAGAGCAGGAATGGACAGCAGGGGAACTGGCAGAACACGAAACACCTGCCGAGGCTGAATCACCTTCTATGGCATCCCAAAGCCCTGCCATAGAAGAGCGTCAAACACAAAAACACCCCCCCAAAAGACCTGAAAAAAAACTTAGTGACCAGACAGTACCGCCGCCGACCATTCATCCTTATGGCAAACGTCCCAGCCTCCGCCAGGCGGTTATCTGGGCGGAAATCATCGGCAAGCCCGCGGCCCTGCGGAAAGATCACTCTGATTTTATCATATAGGTTTTGAATATCTTTTCGTGGGAGATATATTTTTTGCGGGATACGTCTTCCAGGTACAAACGGATGGCATTGACCCTGCCCAGGATTTCCGATTCCGCCCGCTGGCGCATCAATTGCTTTGTCTGGATGATTTCCTGCTTCAAAGAAGGCGTCTTAGTGGTTTCATGGTATTTTTCAATCTTGTACCTGATACGTTTTGCAATCAACTCTTCTCTCATATCATTGTGGGCCGTGTTTAAATACAGCACCTCGGGCATAAGATCCGCAAAATGGGTGACAGCAATGATATCTTTGTGCCTGAGCCAGTACCCCATGAGAAACTCAGGTTCAAGGTCCTTGTAATTCTGCAGCGGCATGTACATCCGCCGCAGGTACAGGAGTACTTTTTCCGTTTTTTTCCTGTGGCCCCCGATGATGACAGACCCCCCTACTTCATCTTTTCTCACCCCTTTGGTCCAGGGGGCCCCGGTGATACCGAAATCAATGCACAATGGAATCTGCAGCAGGGCGGACAGGGTGTTCAGAGCCAGGGCATATCCGGCAGACGGCCCCCCTACGTTATAGGAAGCAGATAAAAGCTGGTGGTGGATGGAATACTTTTTGAGAAAATCGCCGAACAACCAGGGAATACTGATATCCGGAGATAATTGCTGGATATAGTTTTTCACCATGGTCAGGGCTTCCTGGGCGGACTGGCGGGTCATCTGCACTGCCATATCCAGCTGGGCCGCATTGGGGGCGGAAGAGGACACCGCACCTGTCACGATGATGGGAGACTGTTCCAGCCGTCCGGTCAGGCTGGTGGCAATGGGCAGCAGCATACCGGTCATCTCGTTGGCCCCCACCCCGATGATGAATCCCACCTGGGGTTCTTTGCTCAGTTCGGTTTCAAGAAATTCATTGAGCTGCACAGAACCCTTGCGCACCGGGCTTTCAGAAATTTCCCGCCGGGCAGATTTCAGATGGGCCTCTACCAGCGGATAGTCTGTTTCTTTGGTGATGTGGGCCACATTTTCCAGGATCTGTTCATAATGGGTCACAAAATTTTTTAAATCATTTTTAATGTTTGATTTAAGCAGGGGCGGAGCCTTGACCGTATCCAGAATGCCCAGAACTGTTTTGAAATTTAATTTAACGAATTCATATTTTTCTTCTCTGGAAGAGTTTGTCAGCTGCCGCAGTTTGCGCAGCACTTTGAATTCCGTGGTGCACAGGGAAATGGCTTTTTCAGTAAAAGAGGTGTAATCCGCCGGTGTGTTGCAGATACCCTGGGCTGTTTCTATAATTTGTTTTACATCCACTTTTCTGCGGTGGGACATGGTTTCAAATTGTTTTGAAATAATATCAAAGATGTCTTTTTGCCGCATATGTCCCGATATCTCAAGGGTTTTTAGGCGTTTGGACCGGATCAGGGCAGGGTCCAGTATGTCCAGCCGGTTGGTGGTGAGTACCGTGAATACCTGATTCAGGGGCACTTCTCCGTCAATGATGTTGAGAAATTTATTGGTGAGCACATCCGAAGGCTGCCCCCCGGTGCTGCTGCGCTTGGGAGCCAGGGCATCCCCTTCATCAAAGAAGATCACAGTGGGGGCGATCATTTTGGCGATATCATATACCTTTTCCAGATTGGCCACCGTGCCGTGGACCGGGCTTACGGGATCCTGCAGTGCAGACGGGGAAGTGGCAATGTCATGGACTTTGGTATTGGAGGAAAGCCAGGTTCTTACCAGAAAGGTTTTACCGCTGCCGGGGGGACCTGTGAGCACCACGCCCTTGTCTTCGCTGATTCCGTAAAGAAAACAGTTGTTGGCCATTTCTGAAAATTTATCCTTGATATCTCCCACATATTCATCCCACTGCACATTCCTGTCCATGTGGTCCACAACCTTGTTATACAGCTCACCATACACATTTTTGGCCACCAGCTGAAAAGCGGACCGGATCAGAATGCTGTTGTCTAAGAAATCTAGGATAAAATCTCCCTGGAGATTGATGATGGATTCAATGAGTTTTCTGACATAGGCAGGGCTGATTTTCAGGCTGCGTTCCTTGAAAATGGTGTATATCTTGTCGGCAGCAGGATCCAGTTTTGCCGATTCCGGGGTATATCTGGTGGGAATCCGGTGACGTCTGATTTCCAGAAAAATTATTTTTTTCAGATTTTCGCGGTTCATCCAGAATTTGGATATGTCAATGATAGCACCTTTTTCCACAAACCGCCGGTAGATGGCAGAGTCAAACCGGTGGGTCTGGTCAGTGGTGGCAATAACAAAGCAGTCCCGCCGGCCGTCAATAATTTCGTCCAGAACGATATTGGAGGTGTCAATGAGGGTTCGCTGCTGCTTTTCAGCACCACCTCCTGAACCCGGGCCGCTTTCAGATTTGCCGAATGCAGAGTGAGCCTCTTCAATATGGCGGATGCAGGTTACCTTGGGGTTTCCCATGGCCCGCTTGAAGTAGTTCCCCGGTTCTCCTGACAGGGCTGTCTGGTAATCATTGGGGGTAATGACCGATGCATCCACCGCAATACCCCGTTCCTCAAACCGGGTGAGATTGTCCATGATCCGTTTTTTGAATATCCGCCGCAAAAAAGGGATGTCTGCCAGCCAGCGGTAAAAGTTTTGTTTTTTCTTTGCAGCGATTTTTACAGCAAATTCCGGGTCCACATCCTCCAGGTTGGTAAACAGGCTGTGGCTGGCCATGATTTCTTTTTTTTTCTGCTTCCAGTCCACTGTGGGAATAACCTGGTTTCTGAATATCACTGTTTCC
>JAABRW010000174.1 GCA_011390695.1 Desulfotignum sp. | reverse complement strand
CTGGTCCCATCTTTCCCGGGCCCATATTTCAAACCGGTCCAATACCCCCACCAGAACAATGTCTTTTTCAATGCCGGCATAGGTACGCAGGCTCTGGGGAAGTAAAATCCGGTCCTGCTTGTCACATTTCAGGGGACAGGCATTTCCCAGGAAAAACCGTTTGAATTTTTCCATGGCCGCACTTTTGGCAGCCAGAATTTTTTTCTCCAGCTGTTTCCATTCACTGAAAGTGAAACCATACAGACATCCGTCTTTGATGGAGACCACAGCCCCGTATTCATCATCAGCCTTTAAGACGTTCCGGAATCTTGCCGGAATTATTATTCTGCCTTTTGGGTCGATTGTATGAAAAGAGCTTGATCGAAACACGTATTTACTGCCTTTTTTTTGGGTGTGACATCCACTTTCCGCCACCTTTTTACACACTTTTACGAAATCTGCGGTATAAGTCAAGAAAAAAGTGGGAATAAAATTAAAAAATTCCAGTAATGATAAGTTTATAAAATTGATTTTACAAGATAAATAAAAGGTGGTGGAAAGTGGATGTCAACGTGAATCGCTGTGATAGAGGAAAACAGAGGTATTTTTTTGGGGACTTTTAGAAGATGTGGGCAGGGGTTACTGCTGCAATGGTGCGGCAATGGTGGACCGGACAGATGCTATAACCTCATCCATCCGGTCCGGATCATCTGCCAGTACATATACGGGCCGGTGCACAATGATCTCTACTTTTCCCGGTACAAGATCCAGAGAGTCAGGAGGCAGGAGCTGGTATGAATTTTTAATGGTGACCGGCAGAATGGGAAGACCTGTTTCTCTGGCAAAGACAAAAGCCCCTTTTTTAAAGGGGCGTACCTGTCCGTCCCTGCTTCTGGTGCCTTCTGCAAAAAAAAGCACCGATGCCCTGGGCGACATCTGTTTTCTTGCCCTGTGAATGGATTTGATGGCAGCATCCCGGTGGGACCGGTCGATGAAAATGCAGCCCAGATAATGGCAGGCAGTTCCGAAAATGGGAATGCTGCGCAGTTCCTGTTTCATGACCCATTTGATGTGCAGTCCCATGAATCCGTGGATCACCGGAATGTCCACCATGGACTGGTGGTTGGCCACCACCACATAGGCCTTCTGGGGGGTGAAATGTTTCTTTCCGGTCAGAACAACCCGGAGCGGAATGATGGCACAGGAAAGCCTGGACCATAAAACAGCTGTCATATTGGCGGCATCCTGGGTGAACACCGCCCCTGTGGCTATACACACCAGTCCCAGGACCATGGTGATGGCCAGCATAAAAGGGACCACCACGATCCATTTATAGGGTTGATATATAAGTTTTAATATCTGTTTCACTTTCACTGGTCAGCAGGCTTTTTTTCTTCTTCCTCCTGTTCTGGGGTAAGTCCGGCCAGTTCATGGGCCCAGGACCGGATATCTTCGGCAACATATTCTTCAAGGACAAAGGCATATGCATTCATGGAGGACGTTGCTGAAACCGGGCCTTCCTCCCCCTGATCAAACAGATGTAAAACAATGGGGGAGTCGTTTTCCAGTGTGATTTTCAGATCGAAGGGGTCTTTTTCCAGGGTATGTTTGTCAGTATCCTCTAAAAACCGATCACATGTCAGCACAGACAGGGTGGACAAAAGATTGGAAACTGTTTTTTGATCAGGTGTACCCCCGTCTTTATACCTGAAGCCGGCTTCGGTTTCATCCTGGGTGTCGGAACCGGTTTCACCGGCTGTCAGGTGTGTCTGTTTCCCCCGGGTTTCGATGGTTATGCCTGTAATGGAGGCTTCCTTAAAATCCATGATCTGCTTGTCTCTGAATTCATCGACGGTTTTGTTGAAGTGTTGCCGGAAGCTGCCTTTGGCATGGTATATACCGGGGTCGTTTTCAAGCATGACAAAGGTGTGGTTGAAAGTGGGGGCGGTCTTCCCTATCTTGAAAGACAAAAGAGATGTGTTCCGGTCATAGGCTGTGACATCAATGCCATGGCTGTCATCCAGTTCATACCGGACAACATCCTGTTTTTCCGATACCAGTGCGGAGAGGTGCAGTCCTGTGATGACATCCAGCATCTGGCGCATGGCTGTATCATCAACCGGATAATTTTTGTCCGTTACCTCCCAGCCCTTGCCTTTGCGGGAAAATGCAATGGCGCGCTCCGGTTTTTCAACAACCAGCCGGTCCACCTGGTCTGCTTTTACTTTTGGGGGGTCGGGCAGTGTGTAATGACGGCGGTCCTGTTTTTTGAATATAAGATATCCGCTCAGGGCAGCGATGAGAAGGACCAGAATCAGGTATTCTTTTTTCATGGCAATTGCATCCTTATGAAGTGAAGATTTTTGCAATTTTTTTCTTTTTTGCATTCCGGACGGCCCATACACCCAGGCCAAAGAGGATGACCAGAACCGGTAATCCCGCAATGTTAAAGGATTTTATCATACCCCGCATAAAGGGGGTGGTGGGATCCAGGGGATTTAATGTCTGCTGTTTGCTGCGCAGGGCAGCTATGTCGTCTCTGCCGTTCAGATGATCGATGGCGTTGAGAATGAAGGTGGCATTGGTGGTTTTTCCTTCCGGGTCCAGCATGTTGTCCTGGAGCATCTGGGAACATCCCAGTACAAATATTTTTGCCGGTCTGGAAGTTTCCTTGAGCCGGTTTTCCACCACAAGTCCCGGGGGGATTGCAGAACCGGCTTCGCCAGGCTGGATCTCTTTTTCTGCCGGATCATCTTCCGCAGGATCCTCTTCATCTGTCCGGGCATCTGCCTGATCTTCTGCATCCATGGTGTCGGTTTCCCCTAGCTCTTTTCGGGGTATGGGTTTGTCCTTGAAATAGCTGGTAAAGGTGCCTTCCAGGATATAGGCCAGATCATAGGCGCGCAGTTCTTCAGGGGATTCAGGGGGAGAGATGAACATGGGGTTGAGGTTGATACTGCCCTGCATGAGCCAGGATTCCTCAGAGGTTTGCAGCAGCCTTGTGGCGGTAACCTGAGTGTCATCAATATTGTCTTTAACCAGTTCCACGGGTGATGCCTGCATGGCAATGAGGCCTTTGATATTGTGCATGAATGCAGGGGCGTTGTTAATGGATTTTTCCTTGAGCAGGGGGGCAAAATAGATGATTTGTTCCCCGCCTTCCCTGGGCTGGTGTTTATAGGCGGATTTGTCCAATACATAGGCCGGTTTCAGGGATGTGCCGTAATGGGCCAGCAGTTTTTCAAGGCCGGTGTCAATGGGTTGGTATTGGGGCATACCCATGCCGCCCCGGGGCATGATCTCCTGGAAGGCATCCCCGAAAAAGGCAATGTTTGTGCCCTGCATCAGGGCCTGGTCGATCTGGAACAGTTCATAGTCGGAAAACGGCTCTGTGGGTTTGGCAATAATCAGGCAGTTGAGACCCTCTGGAATTTCCTGTTCTGCCAGGGGAATCTGTTTGATGTTGTATCTGTCTGATAACAGATCGTTGAACACCTGCATGCCGGCTCCCTGCTGTCCCTGCATCATGGCCGCCTGGTCAGGGCCCAGGGTGTGGGTGCCATGGTCGGCCAGAAACCCGATATCCTGGTTGATGCCGATCATTTTTTCCATGGTGCCGGTGATTTCCTCTTTCAGGGCATCAGGGTCGGCCATTTGGTAAGTGGTGCCGATGATGGGCAGATCCATGGCTGTGATCAAAGGCAGGCTGGCAGACTGGTCTTGGTATTCCAGCACCAGGGCGGCCGCTCCCTGGCCGGCAGAGATGTTTTTTTCCGGGATGGCCGGCCAGGACAGGGCCATGATATCATGTTTTTCCGCGATCCTGTCCAGGGCCTGTCTGTCGGAAATATCGGTGTGTTCAAACGCCAGTATGCCCCGGCTTCTGGCGTTGATATCCGCAATGGTGTCTTTAACGGTTTGTGCCAGTTCCGGAAGATTGTCCAGGCCGATGAGAGGGGCAATGGTGTGCAAAGAAGAAGACAGGTATAATTTGGCCTGGATGGCATCTTCAACACGCAAGAGTGCAGAGACCTTGTTGTTGAGTTTCTGGATGGTGGTTGTCAACTGGTATTCCAGCCCGTCGGTGGATGTGACAGCATTTATTTTTTCAATGAGGTCTCCGTGGATGATTACCAGGCCCATGAACGCATTCTTGAATTTGATCTCATCATCTTCCATTATCCGGATCTGGACAGGGGAAATGCCGTAACTTCTGGCCATTTCCCTGTTCTCATTGGCCCG
>JAABRW010000173.1 GCA_011390695.1 Desulfotignum sp. | reverse complement strand
ACGCTCAGTGATGTCTCTGAATTCTACGGTTCTAACCTGTTTTCCCTTATATGGAATATTACGGGCTTCAAGCTGTATGGGAAATTCTTCTCCGTTTTTGCGCAATCCGAATGCTTCATATGGTTTTTCATAGCCAGTCCGGATATTATTCATCACAGCTTCACGGGATCTCTCAGCGATCAGCAGCAGGCCGTTCATTCCAATAAGCTCTGAAAATTCGTAGCCTGTCATCTCTGAGAGACCCTGGTTACATTCAAGTATGATTCCGTGATCGTGAATGAGAATTCCTCCGAAAGAAGCATTATGAAGTGCTTTAAACCGGGCTTCACTTTCGGCTAATAATTTCTCTGACTGTTTGCGTTCAGTAATATCATGATAATTTCCCAGAAGACCCTGTATGTCAGGATCATGGGAAAGATTAATTCCTGTAAACTCTATCCATTTGTAGCTGCCATTTTTACACTTGTATCTGCATTTTATCATACCAGGAACATCAGGTGTTTGCATAAGTTGTTTAAAAAAACGCTGTGTAGTTTCCAGATCATCCGGATGTACATTGTCCCAGGTACTGGCATTGACAACATCTTGAGGTTTCCAACCAAACAGCTTTTCGATGTTCGGGCTCTTGTATTTATTTATACCGTTTTGGTCTATGATTACAATTACATCCGCTATATTTGCAACCATTTTTCTGCCCATGTTTTCGCTTTTTTTTACCGCTTTTTCAGCCAGTTCACGGTTTTTCAATTCAATCCGCAGAGCTTTGGTTTTGGCTTTTACCTGAACCCGTAAAATTATATTCCCTGTAACAAGAACAATAAACGCACCAGATAGAATGATAAAAACCCATTTAATCCACCCGGGAAACTGAAATGATGGTGATTCTGCACCAAACCAGTGTGTCATTGACGTGTGATATACTGAATTTTTATCTGCCTTGAAGTTTGTGATATGCCTGTCCATTGCAGTCAGAAGGCCTGCTGGATCGCCTTTGGGTACGGCATAGCGGATTTGAATCGGATTGAAAACAATCGGGGTGGATTGTAAATTATAGTTTTCTGCATAATTGCGTGCCGCTATATAGTTAACAACACCTGCATCAGTTTTCCCGGATTCAAGAGCCTGAAACAGCTCAGCATAATTTTCAATCAATACGGTTTCATATGGTATTCCCAGCTGTGCCATCAGGGTTTTGAAATACTCTCCATGGGTATCCTGGGATAAGGTGGCAATTTTTTTTCCTTCCAGGTTTTGAATGGATTCCATGGCAAGATTTTTTCTGGCATAGACTTGCCCCCAGTTTGAAATCAGGGTCTGTTCACCGAAATCCAGCTGCGTCAGCCGTGATTCTGTGAATGCCACTACAGGAAGAATATCAATTTCATTTCTGGTCAAAAGTGTAAAAACTTCATCCCAGCTGCCCTGACGATACTGAAGGTTCCACCCCTCTGTTTTTGCTATATTCTCAAGCACATCAATGTAGATACCCTGTGGTCCAGATTCAGCCATGAAAATCAGTGGCTTGTTGTCATATACACCCACACGAATTTCTTTGGGACCCGCAGATGATTCCAGGGGGGCAAATAAAAATATATATGTGCATAAAACAAGGATGTTGACAGTATTTTTCAATTTATTCCACCGCCTTTTCGCTCTATCTTTGATCCGACAATTTTGTATAAGGTTTCTAAGGATATCCACAAATTGCAGAATTTTTTTTCTGTCCGTTTTTTATCCTTTGAATTTTACCCCATATCGATCAAGGAACTTGACAACTTTTCCATATATCGCTGAAATGCTTTCTGCTTTTATAGAATGCTTTAATGGCATATTCACTGAAAACGGATGTGGTGGAACAAATTCCATATCAAGCGAAACCGGTGTTTTTCCACCATTCTTAACCGCAAGAATACATTTATACTCCACCCAGTCATTTGCCCTGGGAACAACCCCTTGAATATATTCTTTAGATTCAAATATTATGTTATATTTCGGCATGTTTGAGCTTTAATGAACTCCTTATAATCTCAAATCTTTTGTTTATCTGTAAACTTTATGATTCTACCAGGTTTTAAGTAACCTGGGTATCGATTATTTTCCAGAGCCATGAATACTCACCCGATAATTATCTGTAACTCCGTCCTCCCCAACATTACATTTGTCAATCCTTTCATTTTAAAATCAAATCAGGTTACCGATAATTGACATATGGCTAACTTACAGTTCAGGATTGAAAGGTGAATATTCTTGTGCTATAGAATGTTCGCTTTTTCAATTTTCCAATTAGAATTGGTATTGAAGGGGGGATGATTTAAAAGAAGAGCTTTTTGGTTAAGGGAACCCGGTTGGAATCCGGGGCGGACCCGCCGCTGTAAGTGGGGACAAACGCCGTAAAACGTCACTGTGCTGTATGTAATGATTCGAAACAGCATGGGAAGGCACGGCAAGTCGAATGATCCACAAGCCAGAATATCTTACCAAAAGCTTTTGATAAAACTTCTCGGAGAGACGGTAAATCCCCGGGCTGAACAAGTGTCGGCCTGTGGAATGCAGCTGACCTGGGAGGTTTTTATATGAATGCATACCAGCTGTTTTTAATTCTGTTATCCCTTTACATCGGATTCCTGGTATTCACCGGGTTTTATTTCAACAAAAAACAAAAGTCCCAGACGGATTTCTGGTTGGCCGGAAAATCAGCCGGATTTATTTCCATTGGTTTTTCAGCTGCGGCTTCATGGCTGACGGCCGGTGCCTTGCTGGCCGTCATTGGTTTCTACATGCTCCTTGGCATGGGTTCGATCTGGGGATTTGTGGCTCCCAATATCCTGGCACTGTTTATCATTGCGTTTTTTGTAAAAAAGATTAAATCCCTGCCTGCCATTACCCAGCCGGAACTGCTTGAAATGCGGTACGGCTCTCATTTAAGACTGCCTGTGGCGTTGATCATCACTGTTGTCATGATCCTGTTTGCCGTGGCAGACATCAAGGGGTTTGCCTTGGTTCTCCAGGTATTTTACGGCATTGATCAAACAGCCGCCGCTTTAATTGTGGGGCTTGCCGTGGCCGTTTATGTGACCATGGGCGGATTATCTGCCGTCATTGTAACGGATGTGGTCCAGTTTATCTGTATTTCCCTGTTTGTCCTGGTGATGGCAGCTGTGGTTATAAAAGGTGCAGGATCCGCAGCTGACCTGTCCTTTGGTAGTTTGTTGGCCGAGGCCCCGGAAAACTGGTGGAACCCGGGATCCATTGGTCTTCCCATGGTGCTGATATTTGTTCTGGCCATTGTTCCCGGCTGGATCACGGAACAGGACCCCTGGCAAAGGGTATGGGCGGCAAAAGATGAAAAATCTGCCAAAAACGGGATGTTTTTAGGTTCTTTTCTGGTGGCCGTGGTGTTTGGTGCTTGTGCCATGATTGCATTGGGGTTGAACGTGATTTATCCGGAAATTGCCAAGGCCGGATTTCCCATGGGCATGGCAAAAGCAGAACCCGCCCTGCTCACCTTTATCATGGACAGCCAGTTTTCCAACGTAAGTCTGGCCTTATGTGCGGTGGCTCTGGCCACAGCGGCCATGTCCTGCACCGATACCTTTGCCGCATCCGGTGCTTCCTGCATTTCAAGAGATATTTTCCAGCGTTTTTTTTACAGGACCGCCTCTTCAAAACAGATCCGACTGGTGAACCGGATCAGTGTCCTGATCATTGTTTTTCTGGCCACCTTGGGCTCTTTTTTCATCACCAGTATTATTGATGCCATCCACATTGCCACATTCATCGCATCTGCATCCTACTTTTTCGTGCTCATGGGTGGCCTTTATTGGAAACGGGCCACTGGAGCAGGGGCTGTGGCATCACTTTGGACCGGGTTTATAGTACAGACAGGTTTCGTGATTTTTGATTTGGTCAAAACGGCTCCCATGTCCCCGCCATACCTTGAAAGCATCTACCCGGTTTTCATGGGACATGGTGTGATTATTGCTATGCTGATTTCAGGTGCGGTTTTTGTTTGTGTCTCCCTGGTTACGGCTCCCAGTTTAGAAAAACAGCTGGCCCCCTTTTTCAATGATACGGGGATCCGTAAACCGGATACAATTAAAGGGAAGTGTGGATTTACTTCTCCGGTTTCGGCCAGTGCGGAGTAACTCATGGTTCCAGGATTTCAATCAAGAGAGCCGGGCCTGTCCGGATTTAAGTTTATAGAAGACTTGTCCACCACATCCGAAATTTCAAAAATGGGAGGGAGGTTGAAGCTGTGTATATCTCAAAAGGTACTTTTACG
>JAABRW010000172.1 GCA_011390695.1 Desulfotignum sp. | reverse complement strand
GTTTTTGTAATATTTTCAGCCTGATCGTCAGCTTGCTCGCTGAAGCCGGTCACGAGATTACTTCCCAGTGGCCTTCCTTTCTCCCGCCAACCCGGCGCAGCAATCCGTCTTTTTGCAGCTTCTGAATGTTTCTCTGCACCGATCTCTCGGTAATGCCAATCAATACAGCCAGTTCCGGGATGGTCACCGAAGGCTTTTCCCGACAGGCATTCAGAATTTTTCCCGACGCTTTCCCGACGCTTTCCCGACGCTTTCCCGACGTTGTGTCGGGTTTCAGTCCGCTTTCTGATGAAATGGTCACCAATTTCAGCTCTTCTGCCGGTTTTCGATGAACCGTTGCCGTGAACAGGCACCCGTCCCGGTCGTCGGCAAAATCGATTTGCGGCCATGCCGCTAAAGCGCGTTTGATCCCGGAGCCTAGTCCATGGTAGGGCAGCAGTCCCTTGGCCACATAGGAAACCAGGATCGGATTCCGGATACCGGCGTTTCCCGTGCGGATCTTCTCTACAGTCAGGTTGTCAGGCAAATGCCCCGGACTGATGATCTCGATGCGGTTGTCATAGACAAACAACCGGACCGGTGCACTCACCAGATAATCACGGTGCACCAGGGCATTGACCAGCAGTTCCTCGAACACGCTTTCCGGGATTTCCGGCCGGCCCGGAGCGTTCACCCCCCGGCCTGCCTGGATCTTGTGCAGGTTGCGCATTACAAAGGCCAAAGTATCATCAAAAATTTTGGGCAGCGGTCCGGCAAAATCCTCGGTATCCACGTAGTCGGTCACGTGAATCTCATCGCCGGGATAGCGGATCGCTTTGACCGCGAACTGCGGTTTGATGAGTTCGGGTCTTTCGGCAAACATCAGCAACCCTGCCAGGTTCAGCGCACCGTCATCCGTGGCCAGGTTCATGTTCTGGAGCAGTCGCGTCAATTCTTCGGGATTATCCGGATATGCCTGCTGATACATATCCCGCAGAAAATCCCGGAACCGCAGCTTATCCAGCTTGTCGATCCCGGCCCGGGTGGGCAGCTCATCTGCATGGAACTGGCCGGTTATCTGGAAAAGACGACGCAGCTCCTCCTTGGAATTCACCCGCCGCTTGTCCGCCCCGGTTTTCAGCCAGATCACGCCGTTCTTGTCAAAGTAGGGTTTGTCAAGTCCCTTTGGCACAGTAAGCACGATCACTATGCGGCCGTTCTCAAGGCCGATATTTTCGGTCCGCACCGTCAAAGGGCTTTTGACCAAGTGACTGGCGGCATTGCTGATGAGCTGATTGATCCGGGCCACATCCGCTGTGTCAAGCCCGGGTGTACCGCCGTCATCCGCTACCCCCAGAAAGATCGTCCCACCCTCGGCATTGGCGAACGCAGCCATCTCGGAAGCCAGGGATGCGGCATTTCGCACATCCGCCTTGAACTGACGGGTGCTGTCTTCCCCAAGAGAGATCTGGGCATGAAGTTCCTTGATGTTCATTGTTTTCCTGCCTTTCCGGATCGCCGCTTTTTTCCTTCGCCGACCAGGCGGGCCTTTTCCGCCCGGATACGCGCCAGCAGGCTTTCCGCCGAGTTTTCACCGGAAATCAGCTCAGGATGTGCTTCCCGCCACTCTCTGGTCAGATCCCCTTCAAACGCCTTTTTCAGAATGCTCTGCCGCAGGGCTTCGGCCTTTTTCAGGCTGTCTTCGATGGTTTGTTCCAGTTGCTCGCAGACGGAGAGGCGGGTTTCTATTTCAGAGACGATGGCTTGTTGCTCTGCCAGAGAAGTATATGGGAAAGGGTACCTGTTAAGCTTTGTCCCATTTATATTTGACTGATTAACACCAAAGCTTTTAACTTTATTTCCATGCTTTTTTGAAGTGTGTGAATTCAGGAAATAATTTAGGTAATCACCAGTGATTAACTTTTTGTTGTAATTTACCCTTATCAAATAACCTGCAAAAATAGCAGGTTTTTCACCTTTGTAAATAGCGGTTTTCCCGACCAACTCAGGACTGTTTGTCCTGTTAAAAAGAACATCATTTTCGAATAATCGATATTTATCGATTTCTGCTTCATCACTGGTGTAAACCAGATCATTCCAATCGATTTTCCCGTTTTGGATATTTCCCATCCGTAAAACGGGAAATAGGCCTTCAGTTCGAGACTTCGAAGAAGAACCATATTCTACACTATTGCAGGCAACCCCTAAATTTATCCACATCCACCCTTCCGGAAGTTCAGGCAACTCTGCCAGTTCGTTTTCAGTCAGCAGCGGCAGATCTTTTGGTTTTTTGGGTTTTGCTGGTTTTTTACTGCCGTCTATTTTTGCCTTTTCGCAGGCGCTTTGCCACGCTTCCAGCTGTTTCTGATAATGCGTTTTCCGCTCTTTTTTGATACGCGCCAGAAGCTTTTCCGCCGGTTCAGGCGGACTCCCCGCCTGTATCTGCTGTTCGCGCCATTCCCGGGTCAGCTTTCCCTCAAAGGCATGTTTCAGCACGGCCTGTCGGTAGATTTTCAACTGTTCCCGGGCTTTTTTCAGGCTTTCAATGCCGTTGTCGAGTTCAGAGAAGAGCTCTTCGATTTTGGATACGATTTCGTTTTGCTCGTTTAATGAAGGAATGAATAATGAATAATTAAGAATGGTTTGTTTTGATATTGCCTTAAAAGTGGTACCGGTACTTAATTTGTCCAATTCATTTTTCGAATGCTTCAGATAATAAAAAATGAACTTTGGACAGATATCGTATTTTATGGCGGCAAGGCCTCGACCAATGCAGCAATGCTGATTGGCAACATTCACATCCCCGACTGGTGCTCGGACTGAAATGAGAATATCATTTTCATTTGCTATTTTTTGGGGCTTACTACACCATTTATGAGGGACAGGATATATGTCTGAAAATTCTGCTTTCCCTTGGAAAAATGGCAAGCCGTTCTTTTCGGTGTTATATGTGTTAGATGGGGGAGATTGTCCCATAGTGATAACACACAACTCTCCAAGAGACGATTGAATCCAGCCCGTCATTTCACACTTTTTCCTGTTTTCAAAATAGCACTAAGAATTTTTAGCAATTCTTCACAATTATCGATCATTTTATGACTGACTTGTTCTTCCAACAGCATGCTGTCTCTCATCAATCTGATCCAATAGTGGGACTCTCTTGCTTCCTTGTAGGCAATTTGCATTTTTGCCAGAAAATCCGCTTTTGAAATACCACCCACAGCTTCCTCGACATTCGCACCTATACTCGTCCCACTTTTCAGCAATTGTCGGGAAAGAACATATTCTTTCTTCTCTCTTTGGATGTAAAAACACAATTTGACAATATCCAAAGCAAAGACATAGCTTTTCTCAACGATTATATTTGATCCCTTCATTCTTTCATTCTTAATTTTTCATTTTTTCATTATTAAACCGCCAACGCCTCATTCATCTCATCCATAACCGCTGCCATCTCATCACCAAACAACTTATGCATCCTGCCAATACCGCCCTGGCCGTCGAACGGGGCGTAATCCAGGTCCTCTTTGTCAATATGCACCGAGCTGATGATGTGTTCCTTGATCATGCGCAGCCAGGTCATCTGTTCTTCTGTGAATTTTGCGGCGGCCCCGGCCTGTTTGCCGAACACCCATTTTTGAAAGTTGCGGTCTACTGTCTGTTCAAACGCGGTCAGGGAATCGTCAATGCCGGTGATCCGCCGGATCAGGGAAACCAGGGCCGTGAGTTCGTTTTCCGGGGATCTGCCTTTCACCTTTTCCAGCTGCTCAAAGGCCTGCCAGACCAGGGCCGGAGCAAGGGCCGGCTTTTTCAGCTTCAAGATGTCCAGCACCTCCCGGATCATGGCATAGGTGACATGCCGGCGGTTGTAAGGCTGGTGGTAGAAGATGGAAAGGGCTGTGATCTCATCTTTGTGGGCCTGCATAAAGGTGGTGAAATCCTGGATCACCTCCTGTGCCCTGATGCGGGCCTGTTTGTCCCAGCCGGCAAATTCAAGATCATCCAGGTTGATGGTGTCAATGATCTGTTCATGGGATTTGCGCACGGTTTCAATAAATTCGTTGAGTTCGCCGGTAAAGGTATCTCTGGCGGTGTGGATCAGCTCTTTTTGGGCAGCTTGCTGCTGATGGTCTTCCGGCTCAGTCCCCGGCGGCAGATCAAATTTCTGTGTTGCATGATCGATGATTTTGTCCGGATTATGGGCATCGAGCAGGTCATGCACCAGCTGGTTGATGGATTTGCCATGGGTCAGTTGTTTGAACCTGTTGCGTTCATCATCGGTGATCTGTTTGTCCAGCCGGGACAGGCGGCCGGCCAGTGAGG
>JAABRW010000171.1 GCA_011390695.1 Desulfotignum sp. | reverse complement strand
TCACAGTGGGAGCGATGTCAGGCCTGATGATGGCTGCAAAAAAAATATAGGCCATATAAAGCAGAACCAGAAGCAGGCCGGGCAGCAGGGCTGCCATGAACAGGTCTCCCACCGGGATCTGCACAATGGTGGCCAGCAGCACCAGGACAATGGAAGGGGGAATGATCTGTCCCAGGGTGCCGGAGGCACATACGGTTCCTGTGGCAAGTTCAGGTCTGTAGCCATGGCGCAGCATGGTGGGAACAGCCAGTAGGCCCATGGTCACTACCGTGGCGCCCACAATGCCGGTGGAAGCTCCGAGAAGTGCCCCTACCACCACCGTACTTATGGCCAGCCCGCCTCTGATTCGACGGAAGACAAGTCCCATGGTTTCCAGCAGTTCCTCAGCCAGTCCGGATTTTTCAAGGGTCACCCCCATAAATACAAACAAGGGAACGGCAATGAGCACCACATTTTTCATGGCCCCCCAGATACGCAGGGGCAGCAGTTCAAAAAAACCCCATCCAGATCCTATGGCCCCGAAAACCATGGCTGTGCCTATAAGTGTAAAAGTGACAGGAAAACCTGCCAACAGCAGGATCGTCAACGCAAGAAACATCCATCCAGCCAGGTATTCAGAACCCATTACAGCATTTCCTTTTGATTTTCATCCGGTGGTGTTTCCAGCAGGATATACAAATTTCGAATAAACATGGAGATGCCCTGCAATAAAAACAGCACATAACCAAAGGGAACACATGCCTTTATTATAAATCGAAAAGGAATGCCGCCGGGATCAGGGCTGCCTTCCAGAAACGCAAACGACTCCCAGGCAAAAATCCAGGATGTATAAATTATCAAAAGCGCCCCCGGAAACAAAAAAAAGATACAGCCCAGTACATTTATCCAGGCCTGCCCTTTGCTTGACAGGCGCTGGTAAATCACATCCACCCGCACATGCTGATCATATAGCAGGGTATAGCCGGCACCCATCAAAAAAATGAAACCAAACAGGTGCCATTCCAGTTCCTGGACAAACACAAAACTGGTATTGGCAGTGTACCGCATGACCACATCAATAAAAACAACAGCCACCAGAAGGGCCACCACCCAGGAGACCAATCTGCCGGTCCATTCGTTGCAGCGGTCTATTCCAGCGGCTATTGTTTTTAAAAAAGATCCAATCTTCATACCCCCTATCCTTTTAAAGGATAGCGGTCTGCAAGACTCTCATAGTAGGGTTTTTCCGAAATCTCACCCCAGGGGCCGATGATTTTCTGGAACTTCTGGAAGCTTTCATTGACCTTTTTGGCCATGGGATCTGAGGCAGCAATGTCTGAAACCACCTGTTTTGAATGGGACTTTAATTTTGACAAAACATCATCAGACAGCCTGAGCAGATCAACTTTGTGTACTTCGAGCAGTTCTTCAAGGGCCTTACCGTTTCCGGCATTAAACCCCTGGGTGGTCCAATTGTTGGCCTGGGCACAGGCAGCATCCAGGATGGCCTTGAAGTCAGCCGGCAGTTCATCATAGGCTTTTTTGTTAAAAATGAATTCAACAAACGGCCCCGGTTCATGCCAGCCGGGATAATAATAATACTTGGCCACTTTATAAAACCCCATGAGTTTGTCATGGAGCGGGCCGATCCACTCGGTGGCATCAATCACCCCACGTTCCAGGTTGGTAAAAATTTCACTGGCCGGACAGAGTATAACGGTTGAGCCCATCTCAGCCATGACCTTTCCTCCCAATCCGGGAATCCGCATCTTCAACCCTTTGAAGTCATCAACTGTTTCAATTTTTTTATTGAACCAGCCTGCCATTTGGGGGCCGGTACTGCCGCCGGGCCGGGGAAGGACCCCGAACGGGGCATATGTCTCTTCCCAAAGCTTGAGCCCGCCGCCGAATTCATACCAGGCTGCCATACCGGCTGCATTAAGGCCAAAAGGAACTGCGGCAAACCACTGGGCTGCCGGGGCTTTGCCTGCCTGGTAATACCCGACCCCTGATCCTGCCTGTACCGAGGACCCTTTCCTCACTGCATCAAATGTCTGCAAGGGGGGCACCAGTTCTCCGCCGGCAAATACCTTTATCTGGAACTGGCCATCACTCATCAATGCCACTTTTTTGGCCAGCAGTTCTGCTGCATCCTGGAGATACGGCAGTTTTGGCGGCCAGGTAGTAACCATTTTCCATCTGACCTGTTTTTTTGCATGCACAGCAGGTGCATGTATCAGACTGCCCGCGGTTACTGCAGCAACGCTTCCAATTGCGGCTTTTTGTAAAAATTGTCTTCGTTCCATGGCATCTCCTTTGATTTGGGGTGAATAAACAACCTGTGATGCGACAATACAGTTAAAGTATAGCTGTTTCAGGTATAGCCAGCCAATTGTGCCAAGTCAACCCTATATTTGACAGTACCTGTTAAAAGGTTTATATTTTTAAAAAACAGTCCTTATTTTCAACATAATAAAATCGCGGTCAGGAGATCCAAAACATGAAAAAAATTTTTCTCACCATTATTGTTATTGCCATGCTTGTAAACCTTTTTTCCTGCGCCACCACCCAGACCAGACAGGGGCACGGCACCGCTGTGGGCGCCGGTGTCGGTGCCGGCCTCGGCGCTGTGCTCGGGCAGGTCATTGGCAGGGATACGGAAGCCACCCTGATCGGTGCCGGGATCGGTGCTGCCCTGGGAGGTCTGACCGGCAACCAGATAGGGGCCTACATGGACCAGCAGGAGCGGGAGCTGCGCAATGCTATTGCCGCATCAGAATCTGCCAGCATATCCAGGGAACAGGATATTTTACGGGCAACCTTCAAAGGAGAAACCTTTTTTGAATATGACAAAAGCACATTACTGCCCGGTGCCTATGCAGAATTACGGCGGATCTCCGATATCCTGAACAGATATCCCCGGACCATCATCGAAGTGGGCGGCCATACCGACACCAGGGGTTCGGAAGAATACAACCAGCGCCTGTCGGAAAGAAGGGCACAAGCCGTTAAAAACGAACTGATCAGCAACGGGGTGATGTCCCGGCGGATCAATGCCGTGGGATATGGGGAATCGCGTCCCATATCCTCTGACCATGCAATGAACCGCCGGGTTGAAATCACCATTGTGCCCATCAGGCAGGGATGAGGTTACCGTATCAATACCGCCCCAGCACCCGGAACGTTTCTGTTTTTTCTTCCAGGCTTTCCTTCATGGGGGCCAGATCCTTGTGCAGGATATCGGCCTCCAGGTCTGCATAAAACATGTATTCCCAGGGTTTGCCAAGGATGGGACGGGACTCCAGTTTCACCAGGTTGATCCCGTATGTGCTGAACACCTTCATGACTGCAAACAGGGCCCCTGGTTTGTTGCCTGTGGAAAAAATGATGGAGGTTTTGGCCACTTTTTTTCTGCCTTTAAATTCTTTTGCAATCACGGCAAACCGGGTGAAGTTCCGGGGATTGTCTTCGATGGACTCATCCAGTATTTCCATGTCAAAAATCTCTGCCGCCATGGTGGAGGCAATGGCGGCACAGGTTTTATCCCCGGAATCTTTGACCTGCTTCACCGCCCGGGAGGTGGCACCCACCGGCACCCGGCTCATCCAGGGATACTGGGCCAGGTAGTTCCGGCACTGGGCCAGGGCCGGGGGCGGGGCCATTACCTGTTTGATCTGCTCTTTGGCAGCCCCTTTGTGGGCGATCAGGGCGTGCTGGATACGTATGGTGATATCTCCTATGATTTTCAGATCATACTCCTGGAGCAGGTCAAAGTTTTCATGGATGGAACCGGACAAAGAGTTTTCCAGGGGAATCACCCCGTACTCCGCCCTGCCTGCTGCAACCGCTGCAAAAATATCGGTAAATCCTTTCATGGGAACCGGGGTGATCTCATCCCCGAAATATGCCTGGGCAGCCTTGTGGCTGTATGCTCCGAACTCTCCGATAAAGGCTGCGGTCCTGGAAGCCTTTTCATCCAGTTCATGGATCAGCGCGGTTTTTTTCAGATAATCAAAATCCAGCTGTTTGCCCACCACCGGGGCAATGGTGTAGATGTCGCGCATCAACCGGCCGAACTGCTCCGGATACAGGCTCTGGGGGCCGTCGGACAGCGCATGGTCCGGATCATGGTGCACCTCGATCATCAGTGCGTCTGCCCCTGCTGCCACTGCTGCCCTGGCCATGGGACTGACCTTTTCCCTGATCCCGGTGGCATGGCTGGGATCGATGACAATGGGCAGGTGGGTGAGCTGCTTGAGCACGGGAATGGCGGACAGGTCCAGGGTGTTCCGGGTATAGGGCTCAAATGTGCGGATGCCCCGTTCGCATAA
>JAABRW010000170.1 GCA_011390695.1 Desulfotignum sp. | reverse complement strand
GACATCATAGGATATTCAAAAGATGAATTGGCCAGGCTGAGTTTTGATGAGATCACGTATCCAGATGACATAAATAAAGAGAAGAAAATTATCGAGCACATAATAAAAGCGGAAATAGACGCTTTTGAGATAGAAAAGCGATACATCCATAAGAGTGGAGATCTTGTATGGATCAAGCTCTATTCGAATGTTGTAAGAGATGAAAAAAATAATATTCAATATGCCATTGCAAGCGTTATTGATATTACAAAGCGGAAAAACGCGGAAACCGCACTCCAGCAAAGTGAAAAAAAATATAGAAAGCTATATGATGAAGCGCCAGTAGGATATTTCGAATACGATCTTCAGGGAAATATCACTCGGGTGAATCGTACCGAAGTACAGATGCTGGGCTATACCGCTGAAGAAATGATCGGTCAGCCTTGTTGGAAGTTCATTGTTGATGAAGTTGCCCGCGAGCAGATCTTGGCCAAGCTGGGCGGAGTAAGACCCCCGGCTGTTGGTTTGGAGCGCACCTACCGACGTAAAGATGGAACTACCTTTCCCGTCTTGTTTGAAGATCGGCTTCTGTTGGATGATGACGGCCATATCACAGGCATCCGAACCGCCATCCAGGACATCACCGACCGCAAGCGTATGGAAGAAGAATTACGGGAAAATGAAGAAAGATACCGGATTTTGTTTGAGCATACTGGCGAAGCCCTGTTTGTCGCACAAGATGGCAGGATAGTATTCCAAAACCCCAGAAGTACAGAATTACTGGGCTACTCAGCTGAAGAATTCCAATCAAAATCATTTTTCGATTTCATTCATGAAGATGATCGTGAAATGGTCACAGACCATCACATCCGAAGACTCAAAGGTGAGAAACTGCCAGAGCGTTATAATTTCCGAATCATCCACAAAAATGGCAATATCTTGTGGACTGAAATTAATGCAGTTTTGTTCCAATGGAATGGAAGGCCCGCCGTTTTATGTTTCATGACAGATATTACCGAGCGCAGACAAGCGGAGAATGAGTTAAAAAGAAATGAAATACTTTACCGCACACTGTTTTCAGATGCTCAAACGCCTATCTTCATGGTAGATAAAAAAAGCAGATCATATATCAACGCCAATCAGGCGGCCCTCGATTTCTTGGAATGTAACAGAGAGCAGCTGATTGGAAAATCGGTTTATGATTCCACTCCACCTGAAAATCTTAAACAAACCCAAAAAGAACATGCGAATTTTTCAGACATTAAGAGTTTGGAGACCTATTATCTCGTAAATGGTAAGATTAAAATTTTGTTGTTGCAAGTTACTCCGTTGGAATTGGATGGTAATACCATACTTATAGGAATTGGACAGGACATTACCGAGCGCAAACAGGCAGAAGCGGAACGGGAGAAACTTCAGGAACATCTCATCCAGACCCAGAAAATTGAATCTATAGGGTCCTTGGCCGGGGGCATTGCCCATGACTTCAATAATATTTTATTTCCCATTGTGGGGCTGTCGGAAATGATGCTGGGTGATTTTCCTTCTGATACCCTAGAGTATCATAATCTGCATGAAATATACACCGCCGGCACCAGGGGCAGAGAGCTGGTCCAGCAGATCCTTTCCTTCAGCCGGCAGTCGGAACACCAAAAGATACCGGTTCACATCCAAAAAATGCTCAAAGAAGTTTTAAAACTCTGCCGTGTCACCATTCCGGCGGATATATCAATTATACCGAATATCCAGACCGACTGCGCACCGGTGATGGCAGATCCGACCCAAATCCACCAGATTGCCATGAACCTTATTACCAATGCCTATCATGCCGTCGAATCCACCGGTGGGACCATAACAGTTCAGCTCAAAGAGACCGATTTCCTAAGCAAGGATGACCCCACCCTGAATGTGACATCCGGCCGATATGCAGTTCTGTCGGTATCTGATACAGGCACCGGCATTGATACAGCTATTATAAAAAAGATTTTTGATCCCTATTTCACAACCAAAGAAAAAGGAAAGGGCACCGGCCTTGGCCTGGCAACCGTATATGGCATCATCAAAGCCCATGGAGGGGACATCAAGGTTCACAGTGAAGTGGGAAGAGGGTCTTCTTTTAATGTCTATCTACCGCTGCTGGAAAAAACACAGGAATCTGAACCTGAAAAAGAAATGATCCCACATCCCACAGGCACGGAACATATCCTGCTGGTGGATGATGAAGCACCGATTGTTTACCTTCAAAAACAGATGCTGGAACGGCTGGGATACCGCGTCACCAGCTTTACCAGCAGCGTGGATGCCCTGACAGCATTCAGAACCGATCCATCCAGCTTTGATATGATCATTACCGATATGAATATGCCGAATATGAACGGTATCCAGCTTTCGGCGGAATTGATTGCCATCAGACCTGATATTCCCATAATTCTGTGCACCGGATTCAGTGAAAGGATTGACAGGAACAAAGCTCAAGCCCAGGGGATCAGAGGATTGCTTATGAAACCGGTCGGCATGAAGGATCTCTCACAGAAAGTACGGGAAGTATTAGATACAACCAAAAAAGAGAGCTGATTAATGAGATCCGAAATTTGCTGAATAAAACAAGTTTATTGCAGAAACTTTGGCTTTTCCATTGACTGTAGAACCTTATATTTACCCAATGGATTAACATGAAAAAATGGCAATAGAAAAAGAACAATGGTTTGAAGAATTGAGGGATCTGGCAGAAAAAATCGCTGCCAAAAAAAATAATGGTATCGACCAAGTAGACACATCCGATCTTTCTTCCCTGTTACATGAATTCAAGGTTTATCAGGCCGAATTAGAGATTCAAAACGAGGAGCTGCGAAGAACCCAAACGGAACTGATGCGATCCCGTGATCGTTTTGAAGCGTTGTTTGAGGAGGCCCCGGCCGGATATGTGGTTTTGAGCAAAGACGGCATTGTACTGGAGGCAAACCACACCGCATCTAAAATGCTGCAAAGGGACCGGAGCAAACTGCTGAACAGGCCGTTTTCTTCATATATCGTCCCGGAAGACCGTGGCCTGTTTCTGGCAAGATTCAGTGCTTTGTACAAAAACCCAAAGGGAAAATTCGTTGAGGTCCGGATGAACAGGTGTGATGAATCCTCGTTCCATGCCCGAATGGAAGGAAAATTCATCCCCATCCTCCATGACGTAGCGGAAGATAGATCTGTGAATCAATTCTGCCTCTTGATAACCGATATAACGAAAACCAAGGAAGCGGAAAACGAATTAAAAAGAAGTGAAACGGAATATAGAAATCTGGCTAATTCCATGCAGGATGCCATCGTTCTTGCCGACACAAACGGGATAATCATCTTGTTCAACCCGAGTGCGGAAAGGCTTTTCAAATGTAACATGAAAGATGCCACAGGCACCTCGATTGCCCAGTTCTGCCCCCCGGAACTCCTGACGGAGCAGAAGGAAATGCTCCGTCAGGTAATGGCAAACGGATTCGTGACCCCCTACCAGACGGAGCGGCAAACCGCAGACGGCCGATACGTTCCCGTGGAAATCTCTTTGAGTGCCCGCAAAGACGACAATGGTAAATCGATTGGTTTTTTAGCCGTCTTCAGGGATCTTACGGATCTCAAAGCGGTCGAAAGAAAAGCCAGGGAGAGCGACTTGCGGTTTCGTTCTTTTGTAGAAAATGCAAACGACCTCGTCTATACCATCGATACCAACGGCTTATTCACCTATATCTCACCCAACTGGATCGAATTTGTGGGGGAACCAGCGGAAAAAGCCGTTGGAACGTCTTTCGAACCCTACGTTCATCCGGATGACCTTCACCTTTGCCAACAGTTTCTTCAACTTGTCCTGTCCACCGGGAAAAAACAGAGCAGTGTTGAATACCGTGTCCGCCACTGCGACGGGTCCTGGAAATGGCATTACTCCAACGGCGCTCCATTGACAGACGCAGATGGAAATGTGGTTGGATATCTCGGCATTGCACGTGATATCACGGAGCGCAAGGAGATTGAAGCCCAGCTGGAAGACAATGAACGCTACATGCGGTCGATCCTTCAGACTACTGTGGACGGCTTCTGGGAAATTGACAGCAACGGTCGCATCGTCGAGGTCAATCAGGCATATTGTGCTCTGTCAGGGTATGACCGGAACGAAATTATTGGCATGCGTATTGGTGAACTTGAAGCCATTGAATCACCTGAACAAACAGAGGTGCATTTTAAACGGATCATATCCAACGGCCATGATATATTCGAAACATGGCACCGGCGAAAAGACGGGAGTGTGTTTCCTTTGGAGGTATCTGTCACCTTTATCGATTCAAAGGGCGGTCGAAT
>JAABRW010000180.1 GCA_011390695.1 Desulfotignum sp. | reverse complement strand
CCCATGATGCCATTGCCGCGGAAGCCACCCCCAACACGGAAATGACCCTGATGGTGGACCTGGATCTGGACCTGTTGAAAGAACTGCGGCAGAAAGGCAGTGTGCGCAACCTGAAAAGCCGGCGAAGAGAACTGTATGAGGTACTCTGGAAACCGGATCTTACGCCGGATGGCGGGTAACAACCAGTTGGATTTTATGCCGAATAAATGATATAATATGGTTATTATGAACGCACCTTTGACCCATAAACAATATCAGCGCCTGGTCGCGCCCCGGACCCATTTATGGTGGGGAGCAGGCGACTGGAGACGGTTGTCAAAAAAATCCGTGGTGGAAGGCATCCTGAGCCGAGGCAACTGGGATGATGTCCTGGCATTGATCGATGAATGGGGCATTCAGGAAGTGAAACAGATTTTTGACCGACAGACAGCAGGACCCCGCACCAATTACCGGCCCCAGACCATCCATTTTTTCCGTCTCTATTTTGACCGCCATGCATGAGAACATTCTAAACCCGGACCAACGTCATCTGGCATCACAACTGCTGCCCGTGTTCAACCATTTTTATCTGTGCTATTTCAAAGATGTCGATATGACGCAGACAGTCGCATATTTGGGCAAATCACCGGATAATGACGAAATCTGTCAATTCCTGACACGTGAGGCCCTGTCATAAAACCGCTGTTTCGTATTCCCATACACCGGGAAAGATGATATGGTTTTTTTAAAAAAATTGATAAAGTAATCAACCTTGGGATGTTGGATACAAATGAATAAAAGGAAGCCTTATGGCCGGTAAACCCTCATACGAGGCACTTGCAAAAAGGGTTCAGGATCTTGAAAAAATCCTGGAAGAAACCCAAAAAAAGCATCAGGTCCAGAAAAAAAATCTTGATGACATCATCGAACACCTGCCGGTTGGTATTGGCATACTAGACAGCAAGGGTAATATTTTACGGCTCAATCAGCGATTTAAAGAAATGTTCGGATATACGGAAAACGATATTTCCACAGTCGAAGATTGGGCTGCCAGAGCATACCCGGACAAAGGCTACAGGGAAAAAACCTTAGCTGTCTGGGACCAGTATTTGCGCAAGGCCTTTGAAACCGGACTGAACACACCACCCATGGATGTGGAGATCTTCTGCAAGGACAAAACAACGAAAAATATCCTCATATCGTTACAGCCGGGAAACAATCAGCACTTGACCACATTTGTCGATATCACCGAGCAGAAAAAGGCTGAAGCGGAGCGGGCAAGGCTTATGTCTGCTGTGGAACAGGCTGCTGAAATGTTTGTGATTACCGATACTGACGGCATCATCCAGTATGTCAATCCCGCGTTTGAGCAAATTACGGGGTACACGGTCAAAGAAGCGGTCGGATCCACCCCGCGCATTCTCAAAAGCGGCAAACAGGACACCGCCTTTTACCGCCGTTTATGGCATACCATCCTGTCAGGCAGTTCCTGGCAGGGCCGGATGACCAACAAAAGGAAAGACGGTTCTTTTTATATCGAAGAGATGGTCATCTCACCCGTGTTTGACCCTGGCGGTGAAATCGCAAACTTTGTGGCCGTCAAAAGAGACCTCACCAGTACCATAAAAATGCAAGAAACGCTTCACCAGGCCCAGAAAATGGAATCCATCGGTTCCCTGGCCGGGGGCATTGCCCATGATTTCAATAATCTGTTGTTTCCCATTGTCGGCCTGTCGGAAATAATGATGGATGATTTTCCGCCGGGCAGTCCGGAATATCAAAATGCACAGGAAATTTTCCACGCCGGCACCAGGGGCAGAGAACTGGTCCAGCAGATCCTGTCTTTCAGCCGGCAGTCGGAACACCATCGCATACCGGTTCACATCCAGAAAGTACTCAAAGAGGTGTTAAAGCTCTGCCGTGCCACCATTCCTGCGGATATCACAATAACCCGGGATATACAGAACGACTGCGGGCCGGTGGTGGCCGATCCCACCCAGATCCACCAGATCGCCATGAACCTGATCACCAATGCCTTTCATGCAGTGGAACCTGCCGGCGGCACCATATCGCTTCAGCTTGCGGAAATGGATATGAATCAAGCCGATGATCCGGTTGGTGATCTGACGCCGGGCCGGTATGCCATGCTGTCGGTTTCCGATACCGGCACAGGTATCGACCCTGCTGTTATCAGCAAAATCTTTGATCCGTATTTTACAACAAAGGAAAAAGGAAGGGGAACCGGCCTGGGCCTTGCAACGGTATACGGTATCGTGAAATCCTGTGGCGGTGAAATCAGGGTATTCAGTGACTTCGGCAAAGGCACAACCTTTCATGTGTATCTGCCCCTGCTGGAAAAGGCACAGGAACCTGAAACTGAAAAAGAAATAAGCCCGCTTCCCACAGGCACGGAACATATCCTGCTGGTGGATGATGAAAAGCCGATTGTTCACCTGGAAAAACAGATGCTGGAACGACTGGGATACCAGACCACCTGTTTTACCAGCAGCCGAAATGCCCTGGCTGCATTTCAAACAGATCCGTCTCGGTTTGACCTGGTCATCACTGACATGAACATGCCGCATTTAACCGGCACCCAGCTTGCCAAAGAACTGATTGCACTCAGGCCTGGTGTCCCCATCATCATCTGCACCGGATTCAGTGAAAGGATTAACAAAGAAAAAGCAGATGCCATGGGCATCACAGGATTTTTGATGAAGCCGGTGATCAGGTCCAAACTGGCTGAGATGGTCAGGCAGGTGCTGGATGGCGCAGAATAGTTATTATGGATATCCAGACATTTGAAAAAAGGGAATTCAGGAAGATGAATAATACCCAGGAAAAATGGTTTGAGCGGTTGAAAGAAATGGCTGAACAGGCTGTCAAAAACCAGTCTGTTGATGTAAAAAACATTGATTCAGCTGATATCACGAAATTGATAAACGACATACAGGTGTTTCAGGCGGAACTGGAAATACAAAATGATGAATTGAGAACGTCGCTGGATGAACTGGAAAAATCCCGCACCCGGTTTTCACGGCTTTTTGACATGGCCCCTGCCGGCTATATTATTCTCGATGAATCAGGTATTGTCCTTGATGTCAACCAGACCATGATGGATATGCTTCACAAGCACCGGGATGACCTGATGCGAAAACCGTTTTCCCGGTTCATTGCGCCCGATGACCAGGGCATTTTTCTGGCGCGGTTCACCGCTTTTTATAAAAATCCGGCAGACAAAACCATGGAAATCAGACTCATCAAAGGCAGCAATTCCATGTTTCATGCCAGGCTTGCGGCACGGTTTATTCCTTTGGAAACATATCCGGGAAAACCGGATATTGACCAGTTCTGCCTTATTGTCACCGATATCACTGAAACCAAACAGGCGGAGGCCAGAATCCTTCACCTGGAAAAGGCGGAAAGCCTGGGCCGGTTGGCCGGGGCAGTGGCCCATCACTATAACAATCTGCTCACGGTTGTTATGGGAAACCTGGACATGGCACTGATCGATCTGCCGGAGGATTGTGAACCTGCAGCAAGCCTGACCCAGGCCATGGAAGCGGCCCGCCGTGCCTCAAAGCTGGGCAGCATGATGCTGGCCTACCTGGGGCAGACAAATGCCCCCCGGAAGCGGCTGGACCTGTCCCGGACATGCAAAGGATTTCTGTCGGCCCTTCAGGCTGATATGCCCTCACACATCATTCTGGAAGCTGATCTGCAGGAAACCGGACCCGCAGTCACAGCCAATGCCCGGCAGATACAACAGATCCTGGAGTTTCTTGTCACCAATGCCTGGGAGGCCATGGGTGATAAGACAGGTTCTGTTTATCTGGGTATGCGCAGGGTTTGTTCCACAGAAATTGCCACAGCGCATCGGTATCCAATGGATTTTCAGCCGGACAAAACAGACTATGCCTGCATAGAAGTAACTGATACCGGTCCGGGTATCCCGGAAAATGATATTGACAAGATTTTTGAGCCTTTTTATTCCACCAAATTCACCGGCCGTGGGCTGGGGCTGCCGGTTGCATTAGGGGCCGTGAAAACCCACAGCGGCTGCATGACCGTGGCAACCAGACCCGGCAGGGGGACCAGGATCATGTTTTTTTTGCCGGTGACAGACAAGACAGATCAGGCCCTGCCTGATAAAAGGGAAACTGATGAAATGTGAAAGGGAAAATACACATGATCGGTAACCATACGCATACACCATCTGAAAATCAGAAGCAGGCGTTTGAAACAGAGGAGGCTCTGCGCAAAAGCGAAGAGCAATTCAGAAGCATATTTCAAAATCATGCTGCGGTAAAGCTGCTCATTGACCCGGACACGGGAGATATTGTCCAGGCCAATACCGCGGCAGGAAAATTTTACGGCTGGCCCCCTGAAGACCTCACGAAAAAGCGGATCCAGGATATCAATACGCTTGCACCGGAACAAATACATGCCCATATGGACAAGGCCAGATCACTTCACCGGACATACTTTGAATTCCGCCACCGCCTGGCAGATGGATCTGTCCGGGATGTCGAAGTATACAGCAGCAAGGTTGAGGTGGGCGGCAAGGAGCTGCTGCATTCCATTGTTCATGATGTCACCAGCCGCAGGCAGGCAGAGGAACAGCTGAAAAAAAGCCATGATCTGTTATCCAGGCTGGCCCGTCTGGTGCCGGGGGTCATTTACCAGTACCGCCTGTATCCGGACGGACGTTCCGCATTCCCTTATGCCAGCCCCGGTATGAAAGATATCTATGAAGTAACACCGGAACAGGTAAAAGAGGATGCAACCCCGGTTTACGGGCGACTGCATCCTGATGACTACAACCATGTCCTAAATACCATCCAAAAATCAGCCGATACCCTGGAAACCTTTTACTGCGAATTCCGGGTCGTACTCCCCCGGCAGGGCCTGCGGTGGCGGTGGTCCCAGGCCCACCCGGAAAGAATGCCGGACGGCTCCACCCTCTGGCACGGCATCATATCCGACATCACCAAAAGAAAACAGGCGGAAGAACGCCTGCAGCAGGCCCAGAAAATGGAGGCCATCGGCACCCTGGCCGGGGGAATCGCCCATGATTTCAACAATATTCTTTTCCCTATTATCGGGCATGCAGATATGCTGCTGGATGATATCCCCAAAGACAGCCCTTTCAGAAAAAGCCTGGAACAGATTCATACCGGTGCAATACGGGCAAGGGAACTGGTGCGCCAGATACTTGCCTTTTCCAGACAGGAAAAAAATGAACTGGCCAGAATGAAAATCCAGCCCATTGTCAAGGAAGTGTTAAAGCTTATCCGCTCCACCATCCCCACCACCATTGCCATCAACCAGCGCCTGCATGCCGGTTGCGGCCCTGTGAAAGCCGATCCGGTGCAGATCCATCAGATCATCATGAATCTGGCCACCAATGCCTATCATGCCATGGCGGAAAAAGGGGGGACACTGACTGTCACCCTCAAAGAGATCCAGGTGAACCCTTCTGATCCGGTTTCCTCTGATTTACATCCCGGGCCATATGCCCGCCTGTCGGTGACAGATACTGGAACAGGCATGGACAAAGAAACAGCAGAGAAAATTTTTGATCCTTTCTTTACCACAAAAAAAAAGGGAAAGGGCACGGGCATGGGACTGTCCGTGGTTCACGGCATTGTAAAAGACATGAACGGCACAATGGAAGTCCAGACCGAGCCGGGCAAAGGAACGGCATTTCACGTATTTCTGCCGGTGACGGGCAATGGTGCAGCAGAAAATGAACCCCTGATAAAAGAACCACTGGTGGGAGGATCAGAACGTATTCTTCTGGTGGATGATGAAAAACCGGTGATTGCCATAGAAAAACAGCTGCTGTCCCGTCTGGGGTATCAGGTAACCGGCTGCATTGACAGCACCGAAGCCCTGGAGATGTTCGCAGCAGATCCGGACCGGTTTGACATGGTGATCACGGACATTGCCATGCCGAAAATGTCCGGGGACAAACTGGCTGGCGAACTGCTTAAAATACGGCCTGATATTCCCATATTGCTCTGTACGGGTTTCAGTGAAATAATGACCCATAAAAAAATGGCCTCCATCGGGGTGAAGGGCCTGATAATGAAGCCTTTTGTGATAAATGACCTGGACAGAAAACTACGGGAAATATTTGGATAAACAACATGTTTATGATACGGAATGCATGATGAAGACTGTTCACAAAGATATTGCCCGTTTGTCAAAGGTACTGATTATTGACGACGATGAGCAGATATGCGATATCCTTGCCACAGCGTTCGGACGTATGGGACATACAGCATCCTTTGCAGTGACATTACAACAGGGCCTGGAAAAAATTGTGACCGATACCATCGATGTGGTTTTCCTGGATGTGAACCTGCCGGACGGCAACGGCCTGGCAGCCATCAAAACCATACAGCAGATGCCGGCTGCACCTGAAATCATCATCATCACCGGCAATGAAGATGCTGATGGAGCTGAACTTGCCATGCGGTCCAACGCATGGGATTATATTTCCAAAAGCGGATCTTATAAAGAATGTAACTTTGCCCTGAACCGGGCACTGGCATTTCGCAGACAAAAACGTGTCCCGGACAAAAAAATTTCCATAAAAAGAGAAGGGATTGTCGGAGAAAGCCGCCCTGTTCTGGACTGCCTGGATAAAGTGGCAAAGGCGGCAAAACACCATATGCCCGTATTGGTCACCGGCGAAACCGGTACCGGCAAGGAACTGTTCTCCCGGGCCATTCATGCCAACAGCAGCAGATCCCATGCCGCTTTTGTGGTGGTGGATTGTGCGGCCCTGCCCGGCCATCTGGTGGAAAGCACATTGTTCGGTCATGCAAAAGGGGCATTTACCGGAGCAGATACCAGCCAGACAGGGCTCATGAAAATGGCGGACAAAGGCACCCTGTTTCTGGATGAAGTAGGAGAACTGCCCCTTTGTGTGCAAAAAAATTTTCTGCGGGCCATTCAGGAAAAACAGTTCCGGCCCGTCGGGGCTGCCCATGAAATCAAAAGTGACTTCCGGCTGATCTGCGCCACCCACCGCAATTTACCGGATATGGTAAAAAACAACAGTTTCAGAGAAGATCTGTATTTCAGGCTCTTTTCCATGCATATCCATCTGCCGCCCTTAAAGGCCCGGAAAAGTGATGTACCTGCACTGGTTCAGGCCCATCTATCCCGTAAATATGACATATCAAAAGGAAAAGGGGTCACCGTATCCGAGGACTTTCTGGAGGAGCTGCAAACCTATGCCTGGCCGGGAAATATCAGAGAACTGATCAACACACTGGATCTGGTCTGCAGCGATGCCGGAACCGGTGACACCCTTTTTGCCCACCATCTTCCCCCACATATACGGGCATTTCATATCCGCAATAAATTCACCGTGTCTTCAACTGCTGCAGCAGATCCGACGACTTTGGACAAACAGTTACAATTCAAAGATTATATGGAAAAGATGAAGCTTGCATATCTGCAGGACCTGGTGTCAGGCACCAGAGGGGACATTGCTGAATGCTGCAGCCGGTCCGGTCTTTCACGCAGCCAGATATATCGGCTGATACAGCAGTATAATCTTAAAACCGACTGACATTTGGCCCTTATCTTGACCCGGCATGTTCTTTCCTGAGGATAAATTTTCCCAGCTTCTGGTCATTTTCCAGAATATGGCTTAAAAGTCCAGGGTGTGCCGTACTTTGCGGGCCAGGTCGCTGCGGGAAAACGGTTTCTGGATAAAATGCACACCGGCATCCAGGACACCTCTGTGGGCAATGACATCAGCCGTATAGCCGGACATGAACAGAATTTTGAGATTCGGGCAAAAGGCCTGTATGCGGTCTGCCAGGTCCCGGCCATTCATCTCGGGCATGATGACATCACTGATGAGCAGACGGATATCCGCCCCATGCGCTTTGGCTAATTCAAGGGCAAGCTCGGCGGAAGGTGCAACAAGCACCTGGTACCCGATTATTTCTAGCATTTTTTGGGCTATTTCCAGGATGGTGATTTCATCTTCCACGATGAGAATGGTTTCACCACGACCTTCAGGAATAAGGGTGTCATTTTCAGAAACATCCAGGCCGGAGATGCCGTTTTCCTGGATCAGGCGCAGGGCCACCAGCCGCTGGATAAAGACCGCATCATGGCTGCCGTCAGCCAGTTCCCGCAGGGCGGTTTCAAAGGTGGGCCGGGTGACGATATCGATGCCCCGGTCTTTTCTGCGCAAAAACTCTTCGGCATTGTCGCCTTTCATCACCGCAACCTGTTTTCCCTTCAGGTCTTTTACATCTGTGATGCCGGAGGTGCCTTTGCGCACAACAATGGCCCCGTGCAGCGTCATATAGGGAAAGGTGAAATCAAAAAGCAGTTCCCGCTCCGGCGTACGGCCCACCAGGGGAAGGGCCTGGATATCCCCCTGCTCCAGCCAGCCCCGCACCTGTGCCCACGGCCCGGTTTTGAATGTGACATCCCGGTCCATGGCAGCCAGTGCAGCCCGCAGCAGTTCAACGGAAAACCCTGTGGCATACCCGTGTTCATCCACAACGGAAAATGGTGGATAATCAATTTCTGCGGCAGAACGGACTGCAGGTTCTGCCGCAGCCCTGGCATCGCCGGCAGCAGTGCCCGATAAAAGAAACACACAGGCCATAAAAAAAGCCAGGAAAAGGATACACCGCAATCCCATGAATCTGGTGGTGTGCAGCAGGCATCCATCCTCCCGGCAGGATCTGCCGGTCCCTGAAAAAAAGCGCAAAATATTACTTTCAAACCCTGCCATCCAGGACCTCCCGTACCTTTACAGCCATATCCCGCACGGCAAAGGGTTTATTCATAAATGCGGTGCCTTTTTCCAATACCCCTGTTTCGGTGATGACATCGGTTGAATAGCCGGACATGTAGAGAATTTTAGTGTCCGGACGAAGCAGAACCAGTTGTTCCGCCAGCTGCCTGCCGTTCATCTCAGGCATGACCACATCCGTGAGCATCATGTGGATTTTTTCAGGGTATATTTTTGCCTGTGCCAGGGCTTCCTTCGGTGTGGCAGCCGTCACCACCTTGTATCCCAGGGTTTCCAGAACTGTTCTGGCCAGTTTCAAAACAGGGGGATCATCCTCCACAAGCAGCACGGTTTCCCCTTTTCCCTGGGGAATGCGTGCGGTTTCCTGATCCATCTCCTTGTCAACCAAGTCCCCATGGCGGGGCAGAAAGATCTTAAAACAGGTACCTTTTTCCGGTTCACTGTGAACAGTGACAAACCCGTCGTTTTGTTTGACGATACCGTAAACTGTCGCCAGTCCGAGTCCTGTACCCTTTGATTCATCCTTGGTGGTGAAAAAAGGTTCAAAAATCTGCTCCAAGGTATCTTTGTCCATACCGCTGCCGTCGTCATGCACAGACAACACAGCAAAATCCCCCGGAGAATATTTGGGATGCATTGTGCAGTATGCTGCATCAAATGTTTCGATACCGGTCTGTATGGTGATTTTGCCGGTACCTGTGATGGCATCCCTGGCATTTACCAGCAGGTTGGCCAGCACCTGGTCCACCTGGGTGGGATCTATTTTCACGGGCCATACATCGGCACCCGGCTCAAACCTGAGAGTAATATCTTCACCAATAATTCTTTGGAGCAGTTTGAGCATGTCTGTGATGGTGGCATTCAAATCCAGAACCCGGGGGGTGGTGGTCTGTTTGCGTGCGAAAATCAGCAATTGCCGGGTGATATCCGTGGACCGCCGGGCCGCATTGAGAATCGCTGTTATATATTTGTGCAGGCCCTCATCCTGGTGTGCCCTGTCCAGTGCCATTTCCGCATACATCAGGATCACACTGAGCATGTTGTTGTAATCATGGGCAATACCGCCGGCCAGTCTGCCCACGGATTCCATTTTCTGGGCCTGGAATAGCTGGGCCTTGAGCTTTTCTTTTTCAGCATCCGCCTGGATGGATTCGGTGATATCCTGTACTGTGGCAAAAATGATGGGCTTTTTTCCGGGTCTCCGGTAAATTTCGCCAATGGTGCGCACATGGATAACGCTGCCATCCCTGCACACCAGCCGATATTCATTGGGGGTCAGTGTATCTGATCCGGAATCGATTTCTGTTTTCAGCCAGGTTGTGATCCGCTCCAGGTCATCCGGATGGTGGACCTGTGCATTGACCCGTTCAAGATCAAAAATTTCTGATGTTTCATACCCCAGCAGCTCGAACACGGTATCCGACCAGGAGATCTCACCGGTTTCCAAATCCCACCTGAAATCTCCCATTTTTGCCAGGCGCTGGGCCGCCACCAGTCTTTCTTTGCTCTTCAAAAGGGCTTTCTCAGCCTGGTGCCGGGCCTGAATCTCTTTTTCAGTCTGATTGTCAACAGTAAAAACTTTCATAACTGGACCCCCTTTGCTCATTCTGAAAACTGAGATAGACAGGCTGTGATATGCGCCACAAAGGTATGACACAGCCTGTGAAAAAAATATTTCGCATGGTGTTTTTGTTTCCTCTCAATTGCTGGAAATCATATTTGAATTTTGACTTTGCTAATCGGTTAAGGGATGTTATTGTGTAACAGCTTCTTTGAATTGTTGTTTTCTTTCTTCAGATCGCTATTGCATTAACATTGCAATTTTTTTATGTTATAGTTTTTCACTGGTATATAGTAGATGGTATTGTATGTGAATGCAATTAATTTTTTGCCTGTAAAAGACTGCTGGTTGTAAGCAATAACACTAATCTATAAGAAACAGCATGCAAAATGTAACTGATCATACCGTTCTCATTGTCGATGATGACCAAATTGTCGGCAAAGCCTTGGGGCATCTGATAAAACAGGTGGGAGCCCAATCTGTCTATGTATCCTCCGGCAGGCGGGCCCTTGAAAAAATCACCACGGCTGACACCCCTTTTTCCCTGATCATTTCAGACCAGCAGATGCCCGAAATGAAAGGATCGGAGCTTCTGGAAAAAGTTAAAGAGATCACCCCGGATACCATCCGGTTTCTCATCACCGGTTATGCAGACATGGATGCAGTCACCGAAGCATTAAATCGAGGCGCTATCCACCAATATATTTCCAAACCTTGGAATACAGAGTCCCTTTCTGAAGCCATCAGAAACAGCCTTGAACAATATGCTGTCATTATGGAAAACCACCGGCTGTTCACCCTTGCCAAAGAACAGAATACCGTGCTTTACAGACTGAATGTGGCCCTGAAAAAAAATACTGACAGGCATCAGAAAGCCCTTCTCAAAAAAAATGAGCGAATTGCCGAATTAACCACCCGCCTGGAAAAGGAATTTGACAGCCGGGATCACATGCAGGAAGTACAGACCTTTTTACGGAAAAATCAGCTGCTTGACCAGACCCGCCTGCATGCACTGCATTCTGCCATGGCATCGGAGCTTTACAAACAATTTACAGACATTGCCGCCCGGAGCGGATTTGAAATGCCTGAAACTTTCGACACCGGCTTCTGAGGAATAACCATCCCACAAGAAAACACCCATAAAATTCTGGTGATTGAAGCAGACCCTGCTTTGCGCAGCAGAATCCACAGTATTTTAACGGAAAACGGTTTTACAGTGAACAGTTTCTCTACTGCAGCCGAGGCACTTGCTGAACTGAAAACATCACCTTCCTATGCCCTTGTCATCTCAAGTTATGCAATGCCAAAAATGAAGGGCGATGACATTCTTAAACAGGCCAGGAAAATTGCGCCGGATACCCGACGGATACTGATTGCGGAAGCATCTGAACTGCAAACCCTTGTCAATGCCATTAACGTTGCAAAAATCCATGCCTGTCTGACCCTCCCTCTCCAGGAACCGCATGTGTTAAGCCTGGTAAGCCACTGCTGCACCCAATATGAAACCCTCCAGAAACAGAAAAATCTTTTGCAGCTTACCCATCGCCAGAACAAGCAGCTGTTTCAGCTTGCCGGCAGATTAAAAAAAAAACAAGCCCTGTATGCCGATCAGATTGAAAACAAAAACAAAAAAATTCGGATTCTTGAATCCAGTGTCCGTTCTGTTTTTGCCCCCAGACCTGTGCTGCTCAAAGATATCCTGGATAACTGGAACATCGCTTTTTCTCCCAAAAGCTTTTCTACCCTGTTTCTGGCAATGCAGGATGAAATAAAGAAAATACTTGAAACTGCAGCTTTTTCCGCCGCCACTACCCTGCCGTCGAACAGCGCTCACACCAAAGGCTCTCTGCCCCCAGCCACAACGGATTACCAGGATATGGCTGACACGCTCATGCCCTGGGTGTTTGCTCTTTTTAAAAAAATGGAACGTCCGCCCAGGCAGGACAGGCTGGAAGATTTTTTTGCACTGACCCTTTCGGATGACAATACGCAAGCATTCCTGCAGATAAAAAAATCAGACTTCCGTGATTTAACCCCTGCCCTGGTCAAACAATTTCTTGAAAAAAAAAAGGTCATCA
>JAABRW010000168.1 GCA_011390695.1 Desulfotignum sp. | reverse complement strand
GGAGAATCTATGCAGATATTTCAGATCATCAGCCCTGACGGGTATATTGCGGAACTGCATAAACAAAAAAAACCCAATGATATACTTGGGGCCCGGTTTCATTTTCCCTTTGTGTCCGATTATATCCGGGGGGCCATCCAGGAAAAAAAGCCTTATATTTTTTCCGGCAGGAGTGGTAACACCCAGATCGGCATTAAAACAGATCTGACAGATGCGGGCGGCACACCCGTGATTGAAGGATCTGATATTTTTGTGGAAGCGCAGCTCCAGAATCTGAATCCCCTGCTGGGAAACGCCCTGGATCTGTTTAAAAAAGGCGATGAAATCGGGCGCCTGGTGGTTATGGACCCGGAACTGCGGATCAGAGATGTCCGCCATTACCTGCATAAGCGGCTGTTTGTGGGCAGAAGAACCGGAAAAGGGTATTATGAAGGATTTGATATCCGCCAGGAAACAGATCCAGCCACCGGCCAGGTATGTGATTATGTTGCCATGGAACTGGAGCCCTACCAATATTGTTTTGAACCCTATGCCATGAACACCTCCAGCATCAACGCGGTTATCAAAAAAGGGCGCAGCGCCTTGAATTCCATCCGCTCGCGCATGTCTTTTGATATCGATAACACCTGGCTGAAGCCCGGGGATCTGTTTGTGGGGGCCATCAAGATTTCTCTTGGCGATATCTACGGTATTATCGATGTGCAGACAGATCCGGATAGTACCGGAATTGAACATCTGCCGGCCCGGGTACTGGATCCTTTCAGAACGTTCAGAGACCGCCAGGTGGAGCTGTTTCATTTTGGTACGGAGCCGGTTGCCCTGAAACATATCCGGGTGAAGATCCGTTTTTACCGGGCCAGAAATCCCCTGACCGTGCCCCTGGAAAAAACCAAGGTCAAACACGGATACCGCCTGAGTGATCTTCTCACCAATGCGGAAATCGCCAATCTGTTTTCCGCCATGGATGAAGATTCTCTGGGCCTGATCCTGAACAAGGCCAATTGTATCCCCATTCCCAAAGCCCTGGACCCTTTTGGCCAGGCCCAGCTGGAGATTATACGCAATGCCATTTTAGAATCCACTTTCAGAAAAAATCTTCCACCGGCAATGGAACAGGGCAATGGAAAATTCAAAAACACCCTGGAAAAATTGTCAGCCCTGGGCGGGGTGAACTCCCGGGTGTTTATCGGCAGGGATTTTCCCGACCTTGAGGTGGTGGGTGCGTTGAAAACAAGCGGGCTGCGGACCTTTCTCATTCAAATGAACAACCCCTCCTTTGCAGACGATTATGTCAAAAAAATGATCTCGCTCACCCATTCAGACTATTCCGGGTGCGAATTTCTGCGCTATGATTCAGCCACAGACAAACTTTACAGTTTCTACCATGGGTGTTTCATGGAACCTGATGACAAGGAACGCTTTGACCGTGTCCGTTACTGGTTTGCGTTTTACGGATCCCACACCAGCGAGGCGGACAACCGGCTGACCATTGATTTGATCAGCAGGCTTGCCCTGCGGCTGGGGTATGAAATGGGTATTGTTCACGGCGGGGGGCCCGGGCTCATGAAAGAAGCCAATGACCTGGCACGGCAGCATAATATCATGAGTGTGGGGATCGCCATTGACCTGGAAGGGGAGCACCAGGCACCTTTGACCACCTGTGACGGGCTGATCAAATACAATGAAGGGCTGCGCCTGGCCCGGCAGGACCATCTCCAGAAACTGAGCAATCTGCCTGTGGTCAATACCGGGGGGTATGGCAGTGCCGAGGAGCTGGCGATCACCATCACCTCCATGAAGCTGCATGAAAATGCCCTGGCACCCATTATTCTTCTGGACCCGGACAATCTGTGGGAACATGCCCAGAAACAGACCCGGAAAATTGCAGCCAAAAAATACGGCCCGGCCTTTACCCCCCGGTTGATTCAGTCATGCAGCACAGCCAAAGAAGCCGTGAATATTCTGCTGGCGTTTATCGGAAACCCGGACCAGTGGTACCGTGCCCATAAGATTCCCAAAGAAAATGTGGACCGGGCACGGGTGAAATCCGCCCGGATCCGGCAGATGACCCTGGGCCAGAACAAAGTGGAGACATTTGATATGTCCAATTTGCGCCTCACCCAATAACATTCATTGCCCTGATCGGTAAAGATCCCGGTAAAACAGGTTCCCTCCTTTCCGGTCATCAGGAGTTGATAATAAAGGCATGTTTATGCAGACAAAACACCATCTTATATTTGAAGATTCCAGGAATACGGCTGATCTTGCAGAAGACAGCATTGACCTTGTGGTAACGTCCCCTCCTTATCCCATGATCGAGATGTGGGACCAGGTATTCACTGCAATGGCACCGGCTGTGGAAAAAACCCTGGCAAAAGGCAAAGGTATGGATGCCTTTGACATTATGCATCGCCAGCTTGACCGGGTATGGCACGGCATTTACAGGGTGCTGAAGCCAGGGGGCTTTGCCTGCATCAATATCGGTGATGCCGTCCGTACCCTTGACAGCCACTTCATGCTGTATCCCAACCATGCCAGGATCATGTCCTGCCTGCTGGCGCTTGGGTTTACCTCACTTCCGGCGGTGCTGTGGCGCAAACAGACCAATGCACCCAACAAATTCATGGGATCCGGCATGCTGCCGGCAGGGGCCTATGTTACACTGGAACATGAATATATTCTGGTTGTCAGAAAAGGTGGAAAACGGGTGTTTAAAACCCCTGAGGATAAGAAAAAACGGCATGAAAGTGCTTTTTTCTGGGAAGAAAGAAACCAGTGGTTTTCCGACATATGGATGGATCTGAAAGGGACACGCCAGGGAATGACGGACAAAGCACTGAGACAAAGAAGCGGTGCTTTTCCCTTTGAGCTTCCTTATCGCCTGATCTGCATGTATTCCCTTAAAGGCGATACTGTACTGGATCCGTTCATGGGAATCGGCACAACTGCTCTGGCAGCAATGGCAGCCGGCAGGAACAGTGCGGGGTTTGAACTTGAGACGGGTTTTGCGCCTGCCATTGCGTTACGGGCTGATGCTATTGTTGATTTTTCAAATGCACTCATCACCCAGCGGCTGGACCATCACCGTGAGTTTATCAGCCACCGGCTGGAAAATAAAAAAGTGGTCAAGCATACAAATATGCATTACGGTTTTCCGGTGGTCACCAGCCAGGAAAAGGCCTTGCTGCTGAACCGTCCCCTGTCCTTGAAAAAACTTTCACATACCCGTTTTCAAATTGATTATTCGGAAGTACCTGAAGAATTGGAAAAATCCCAGAAGACGGGTGCTGATCCTGCCAGAGTCACCAGTCCTTCCAAAGTTACCGGCGGCCCGAAAACTGAGTCTGTCAAAAAAGGAACTCTGGGAAAACAACTGGATCTGTTTGACAGCAAATGATTTATTTGACGTAAGGCAAAAAATAATCCACAATAACCTGCTTAAAATTATAAATACAAACAGTTTTACATCAAGGAGATATACAATGGGTGAGAACTATTTTAATACACTGCCTTTGCGGCTGCAACTGGCGGAACTGTCCCGGTGCCGTTTCATGGACACCGGCGAATTCTCAGGGGTTGATGCCCTGAAAGGCAAGAAAATTGTAATTGTTGGGTGCGGTGCCCAGGGGCTTCACCAGGGCCTTAATCTGCGGGACAGCGGACTGGATGTTTCCTATGCGTTGCGGGATGCGGCCATCAAAGAAAAACGGCAGTCATGGAAAAATGCCACAGAACACGGATTTGTTGTGGATACCTATGAAAACCTGCTGCCGTCCGCTGATCTGGTGATAAATCTGACCCCGGACAAACAGCATACACCGGTTGTCAAAGCCGTCATGCCCCTGATGAAAAAAGATGCCTGCCTGTCCTATTCCCACGGGTTCAATATTGTGGAAGAGGGCATGAAAATCAGAGAAGATCTCACCGTGATCATGGTGGCCCCCAAATCTCCGGGTACCGAAGTCAGAGAAGAGTACAAAAGGGGATTCGGGGTGCCCACCCTTATTGCCGTGCACCGGGAAAACGATCCGAGAGGAGAAGGGCTGGAACTGGCCAAGGCCTATGCTGCCGCCACCGGGGGACACCGGGCGGGGGTCCTGGAATCCTCGTTTGTGGCAGAGGTGAAGTCCGATCTCATGGGGGAACAGACCATCCTGTGCGGCATGCTCCAGGCGGGCTCTTTGCTGTGTTATGACAAAATGATGGAAAAAGGCATGGATGAAGGATATGCCTCAAAACTGGTGCAGTACGGTTGGGAGATCATCACGGAGGCGTTGAAGCACGGGGGTATCACCAACATGATGGACCGGTTGTCCA
>JAABRW010000167.1 GCA_011390695.1 Desulfotignum sp. | reverse complement strand
GCGCGAAGTACGAAATTCTGCCGGACGACGGCAGCTACTATGGAGAGATCATTGAATGTGCTGGCGTTTACGCAAATGCAAAAACCCTGGAAGAGTGTAGGGAAGAACTCCGGGAAGTGCTCGAAGAATGGGTTTTATTTCGGGTTCATAAGAATCTTCAATTACCGACAATTGACGGGATTGCGCTTACAGTCAAGGAAGTGGCCTGATGCCACCCTTTGGACCCATCAAAAGAAAAGATCTCGTCAGATATTTCGCCAAGTTGGGATTTGAAGGTCCTTACTCGGGCGGGAAACATCAGTTCATGGTCAAGGGCCACGTCACCATCCGCATACCCAATCCTCATAAGACCGACATCGGCAAAGAACTCCTGCGCAGAATTTTGCACCAAACAGGAATCAGCAGGGACGTCTGGGAGAAACTATAGGCAGAAGCCTGGGCAGGAAAAAAGCTCGCCTTCCTGGTGGCCAACAAATTGTCTGTTCGTTCTGTCGGTAGATTCTTGACGTATTGTTCCCACATAAAATTACCTGGAAACAATATGTCGGGGCGGTAAGATTGTCTTTTCCCGCTGAATCCCTTTACCCACAAGGGATACCGGCATCTTTCATTTGATGATTGTCAGAAATACAAATTTTTGTATTTCTGACAATCCTGTTTTCCCCAATCACCTGAACAGACTGAAAATTCCTGATATAAGGGCTTTTTCAGCATCAACGGATCATATTCCCTGTTTTTTATTGACCGACAAAATGGACCCTGCCATGTATGGATAGAAAATATCGGTGGGGGGTTCTTGCATCAGCCCCTTGAGAAAACCGCTGAAACCCTTTGTACACAAGAGATTTTGGATGTTTTGTTACCGAATCTGTTTTTACAATTACCAGAAATGCAAAAATTTGCATTTCTGGTAATTGTATTCACCCGGGAGATTGAAAAGGTTGAAAATAGTGGACATCCGTTTTTCCCGACTTTGTGACAGCACCGGTTATCCGGCCCATTCAATCAACCATTAAATCATCAACAAATTCAGATACTGGACTGATTCCGGTAACCAGCAATTGATCTCTCGCCCGGTCATTATCCTTGCTGCAGCAATCGGCCTTTCATGCTTTTCCGTTCCATCAGCATCTTTTCGACGGCTGCTTCCGTAATATGTGACTCCTTGTTGATAAACATGTGTTTCAAAACTTCATCACATGCCCGGCTGATTTCTGCATAACTCAATCCTTCTGCCGGATCAGCCAGACGCTTCCAGGATATTCTTTCAGCCGAAGGGGACAGTCTCGCTTTTAAAAGTGCTGCGATCAGCGGTTTGTCCGGAAGGGAGAAGTACAGTATATCATCAAATCTTCTGAAAAGAGCATGGTCAAGAATGCCGGGATGATTTGTCGCTGCAATAATCAGGCTGTGGGATTGATCCTGCTCGATCATCATCAGAAAGCTGTTCAGAATCCGCCGGATTTCTCCCACATCGTTGAGCAGGTCCCGCTGGGAACCGATGGCATAAAATTCATCAAAAAAGTAAATGCTTCGGGTATGACACGGACAGCAGCTCTGCAAGCTCTCCTTTGGAACGGCCTATCGGGATGGAGTTCGAGACTGTCTATCCAATGCGTTGACGCTTTTTGCCCTTGTCGATCAGCGCGCGCAGTTCTTCGGCCAGTTTGCCGTGGCCGCGTTTGGCTTCATGGGCGGCAACCTGCATGGCGATGGAGTAGAAACGCTGATCATCTCTTTCGCTGTGTGACTGCAACAATTCTGTAATCTGGTCTGCCCTGGCCATGGCCACTCTCCAATAAAAATACGCAACTCCCTGATGCCGGTTTGATTTTTATTATAGTCTGAATCTGATAAATTTTCATCACCTCATCCTCCAGATCAAGGAAAACCACCCTATGTTCGAACGTTGTGGGATTATTTTTCCTTTTTTTTGCAAACCACTCAATAAAATCAGCCCGAATGTGCCAAAGCCCCGCCCTGCTCCACCCTCACCCGCATTGCCGGTGCCCGGGGCGTGGCAGTCACCACCATCTTGTCCCAGACCTTGGCCCCGCCCGAAAATGTCCGCCTGTTTGTTGTAAGAGCCTGCTACCGCACCATCATCGAAGAGCCCCCCATGCCGGCAAAAGCCTGGGCAGGAAAAAAGCCCGCTTCCTGGTGGTCATCTACTTTTACAAGCGCAATCAGGTGTAGCTGAAAAGATTAATTGCCACCTTACCCGCTTTACAAATGTCCGGTTCACCAAAAGACCTTAAGATTGTTGAGCTTTTGCAGAATACATGATAGTGCAAGTTATGATTGATTTGAAAAATCTGATAAGGATATCAGGTTTCAAATTTTAGGCCATATGATTCGGATACCATTCAAAAATACATGATGAATGGAACATAAGAATAGTTTGTTGTTTCAAGAGGATTAGATAAAGATTATAATTTTAATAAGTGGAAAACATAACAAACAAAATAGACCAAATAACGGTGCCCCGCTAAACTCTGCACCTTTATTTGCTGATTATTTGCATGTTAAGGAAGACAATGGATCAGCTAAACAATTTAGCAGATGACAGATTAATCAATGGATGCATTTATTGCGGAGGTTTGGCAGAAACACGAGATCATGTCCCATCTCGTAACTTTCTGAAAGCTCCATATCCGGAAAATCTGCCTGTCGTGGGTGCTTGTCAGAAATGCAACCAAGGTTTTTCAAAAGATGAGCAGTATTTAGTTTGTCTCTTAGAATCAGTATATGCCGGTTCTACAGATCCAGAGAACATCAGAAGGCCCTCTGTTGCACGAGCTTTGAAACGATCCCCAAAATTGAGATCGAAAATTGAAGCTGCAAGGTTTATCTATCAAGACCAGGTTGTTTTTATCCCAGAGGAAGATAGAGTTAAAAATGTTATGCTCAAACTCGCAAAAGGGCATGCCGCGTATGATCTGAGCCAACCATGCCCAGAAGAGCCTGACTACTACTGGTGTGGCGCGTTGGAAACACTATCTGAAGATGAGCGTAATACAATTGGGTAAACGCCCCGGGCCTGCCGGAAATCCCAAAAAGCGTGTTCGAGGAGCTGTTGGTCAATGCCCTGGCACACCGGGATTATCTGGTGAGTGCACCGGTCAGGTTGTTTGTCTATGACAACCGCATCGAGATCATCAGTCCGGGACATCTGCCTGACAACCTGACTGTGGAGAAAATCCGCAAAGGGAACGCCAGCATCCGGAACCCGATCCTGGTTTCCTATGTGGCCAAGGTGCTGCTTCCCTACCACGGGCTGGGCTCCGGAATCAAGCGGGCCCTGCGGCATGGCCGCAAATCGATTTTGCCGACGACCGGGACAGCTGCCTATTCGCGGCAACGGTTCACCGAAAAACATTGAAAAAAAGAATGGTATGGTTATAAACGCATCATTGGAAGGAATTCAACAGGGAGGATTTATTATGAAATACAGAGTACTTATTGAACAGGATGAAGACGGTGTATTTGTTGCGGAGGTTCCGTCATTGCCTGGTTGCATTTCACAAGGCGAAACAAGGGTACAGGCGCTGAAAAACATTCAAGAAGCCATAGAGGTTTATCTGGAAAGCCTGAAAGCACACGATGAGCCTGTTCCTCCGTCAATTAACGAAGAAATTGTAGAGGTTGCAGTATGACTGGTCTTCCCCGGATCTCAGGCCGGGAAATTGTCGCAATTCTTGTTAAGATCGGCTATGAAAAAGATCGCCGGAAGGGCAGCCACATAGTTCTCAGACAGACGGCCTATCCACGTCGCCGCCTGGTGGTTCCTGACCATAAAGAAATTGCAAAGGGGACAATTCGTGCAATTATCAAACAGGCTGGGTTAACTGTTGAAGAATTCGTTGGACTGGTAAAATAAATGGGACAGATGGCCGCAAACCAAAGGACCGGGCATCCCTGGGCCGGTATGTTCGACAGAGAATTGGTTCAAAGCGCTCAACTTTTTCAACGGGACTTCCAAACCGGGAAGAAGGGTTTTTCACTGGCTGCGGTCCTTCTTCTGGGGGATGATCAAGTTATTTTGTCCGTGCTGCCCCGCAAGTCACCGAGCAGGTTACCCCCCAAGCTACCGAGCAAGTTACCAAGCAAGTTACCAAGCAAGTTACCAAGCAAGTTACCAAGCAAGTCCAAAAAATTATTGCGTTTTGCAAGAGTCCAAAATCGACTTTTGAAATCATGGAATTACTGGGTTTGAAACATCGTGAGCATTTCAGAGCAACCATTCTGAAGCCATTATTAAAAAAAGGCCTCTTAAAACCGATGATCCCGGACAAACCCACCAGCTCAAAACAAAAATATTATTC
>JAABRW010000166.1 GCA_011390695.1 Desulfotignum sp. | reverse complement strand
CCTCATGGGGCTTTCCCGGTATTTTAAGGAACACAGTCCTGAGACCAGAATTGTCTGTGCTGAACCTTTTTTGGGCCATGGGATTCAAGGGCTCAAGAATATGAAAGAATCCTATACCCCGGAAATTTTTGATAAAAAAAGATTGGACCAGGTGCTGTATATAGATGATGACCTGGCCTTTGATACCGCCCGGCAGCTGGCATCCAGGGAAGGGTTGTTTGTGGGTATGAGTTCCGGTGCTGCCATGGCTGCTGCCGTAAAAGAGGCCCGTCAGATGCAAAAAGGTGTGGTGGTGGTTATTTTTCCTGATTCCGGGGAAAGATATCTGTCCACGCCCCTGTTTTCAGTGAAAAACAAAATACATTTACACCTGTTTAACAGCCTTTCAGCAAAAAAACAGCGGTTCAAGCCCTTGAAGCAGGATACCGTGTCCATATATACCTGCGGTCCCACTGTATACCAGCGTCTGAATCCCGGGCGTTTCAGACGGTTTGTCTTCACAGATCTGCTGGTGCGGTACCTGGCTTTTCATAAGATAGACGTCAACCACGTGGTCAATATTACCGATTATGATGACCGCACCATCCAGGGAGCAAAACAGGCCGGCTGCAGCATCAAGGATTTTACCAGACCCCATATACAGGCTTTTGCCCAAGATCTGGCCCGTCTCAGGATCCGGCAGGCCCAGGCATATCCTAAAGTATCAGACCATTTGGCTGATATGGCGGATCTGACCCGCAAACTGTTTAATCAGGGCCATGCGTATGAAAAACTGCATTCCGTGTACTTTGATATCTCCAGTGTTTCCGAATACGGCCAATTGTCCAAGATGGATATCCATAAAATCAGGCCGGGAAGCACTGTGGACCTGGATGAATATGAAAAACACAATCCCCGGGATTTTACCTTGTTCAAGCGGGTCCGTCTGTCCGATCTGCGCCAGGGGATAGGCCTGAAAACGGAATGGGGTACTGTCAGACCTTCTTTGCATCTGCAATGTGCTGCCATGTCCATGGCCTGTCTGGGCATACCGTTTGACATCCACACCGGCAGCCGGGAACTGGTTTTTCCCCACCATGAAAATGAAAGGGCCATTGCCAGGGCTGCATGTGGACAGCAGCTGGCCAATATATGGCTGCATTGCAATCCGGTCAGGTATGACGGTTCCCTGGGGGAAAAATCCATGGATGATATCACCCTTGATACCCTGGCAGACAGGGGGTGGAATAACAATACCATCCGTTTCTGGCTTCTGTCCGGTCATTACCGCAGAGGCCTGGTATTATCCGTTCGGGCACTTACCGATGCTAAAGCAACCCTGGCCAAAATCAACCGGTGTATTGCGATGCTGGAAAAGATCAGGTCCGGGAATATGACAGAGGGGATGTCCTCCGGGGGGATAGACCAGCTGGTCTATGATATCCGCCACGGCATTTTGACAGCCCTGGCAGATGATTTAAAAATTTCTGCTGCCATAGCCTCGCTTCTGGCCAATGTCAGGAAAATTAATGCCCTGGTGACCCGGAACCGGATCAGTTCTGCTGATGCAAAACAGCTTCTGGATGGGTTCAGGGATATGGACAATATCCTGCAGGTATGCGATTTCAGCAAAAAAAGGGAATATTCCGGTGATGTGAAACATCTTCTCAGGCAGCGGAATGAAGCCCGCCGGGAACAGGACTGGAAAACCGCGGACAAAATCAGACAAAAGCTTGCTGCATTAGGGGTGCAGGTACATGATAAAAAGGTTGGTATAAAATGATGGACATGGTGTTTTTTCCGTTTTCCCACGTTGATCCGCATCAATGCAGGGCTTTGACAACAATTTTTCCCAATTTTACATATCTGCCCCTGGCAGCAGACCTGCCGAAAAATTCCGCCATGAAACCCCTGGTGGAAAAAAAAGCGGCAACCCCTGTCTTCACCTCAGGCGACCGCCTTGGGCAGGTGGAGTCCCGGGTTGCAGCCTGGCTGGACTGGGCAGCACTGCACAAGGGTAACCAGCGGGACTTGAAGTCTTTGGCCAGGGGTGGCCCGTATTTTATTGATGATGCCGGACCCGGTGTTATTCAATCCGAGATTCGGGCCAGGATCCGGCAGGATGTGCCCGGTAACATCGACAAGTCACCCCCTGCTGATCCCCTGCTGTTTTTGAAGATTGCCCAGATCACTGATGCCCATAATGCAGCCATAGATGCTGAACTGGCTGGTCTGGAAAAAAGGCAGGCTGCCCTGTTTTCAGATCTGAAAGGCGATCCGGATCCAATCCTGCCGGACACGGCTCAGGTACGGCACCGGGATCCGGGTTTGTCTATGACCGGTGCGCGTATCCGGGCGTGGTCGGCCTTTGCCGGAGAAGAAAATGTTTTTGCAGGTGAACGGCCGATGGTGCTTATCACCACCAGCAGTGCGGTTTTTGACTATCTTGCCGCAAATTCATCCCGGTTCATAAATGCCCTTGACATTGGTTACATAAAAGTGCATGAAGATGGGTGTGTGCGCAGGCCTGAATGGCAGGATCATTTTTTGGATATACTTGAAAAAATTGTGACAGAACAGTATCCGGAAAATAAGGCCCACATGCCGGAAGACCTGTTACCGGCCACGGATGACTGCAGTCTGTTTGCACGGCTCCAGGTGGGAATTTTTTCAGGTCTGGCGCTTGAAAACCATACCGGACTGCCGGGCAAAAGACATGTGGTCTGCCGGGTGGCGGTAAAAACATAAAAAGCTTGATTTTACCAAAGGACATGTTATAAAAGCGTTTTTTAAATCAGTTACATCAAATTGATATAAAAATGGGTTTATAATCGAATGATGTTAATTATTTTTAGGAGGCTGTAAAAATGGCATTTACCCCAATTGTTGACGAAGCAAAATGCGTTGGTTGTGAAGAATGTGTGGACGTTTGTCCTGTGGAAGTATTTGAAATGGAAAACGAAAAATCAGTTCCGGTCAATGCGGAAGAATGCATGGGATGTGAGAGCTGTGTAGAGGTGTGTGAAGAAGACGCAATCGTTGTTGAAGAAGACTAAAACCCTGTACCATATGGCATCCACCGGACCGGTATAGCACGTGGTGTTATTTTTCTGGTGGCTGCCTGAATGCCGGAACCGCCCCTTCTGTAAAATGAGATAGAGAGCGGTTCCGGCATTTTTTTCAGGCCCCCCGCCTCTGTACCTGCAGGGCAGGCCCTGGTTAAAACCGCAGGGACAGGCAGCTTAAGCCCCCATCCAGTTTTCTGAATTCAGATACATCCACTGCAATGGTATTATATCCCTGGTGTTCGATCATGGCCCTGGTTTTTTCATATCCTTTGGGTACCAGTACCCGGTCATTGATCCATACGCTGTTGGCAGCATAGGCTTCAGGGTCATCTACCGGCAGGATCTTGAAGCCGTTCAGCTCCGGTTTGTCTAAAAATTCTCCCCATGCCAGAAGACAATTGTTTTCCAGATAGGAAATGCCGGTTTTCAGGTGGAGTACAGATGTAAGTGTAATCGGGGATACACTGTACCCATGGGGGGCCAGAATTTTTGTGAGCTGATCAACCCCTGCTGGGTTGGTCCGCCGGGAAAGGCCCACATAAAAATGGCCCTTTACCATCATCACATCGCCTGCATCCAGGGTGGCCGGGGCCTCAATGCAGGTTACCGGCCGGTCAAACCCTGCCATTGCCCGGGATACTGCCCGGGTTTCCCCGCGCCTGGATACAGCTCCCGGCCGGGTGATTACAGTGCAGCGGTCGGTGACCAGACAGGTATCTTCAATAAAGGTGGAATCTGCAAAAGCCTCATCAGGCGGAAGAACAATCACTTCAAGACCGCAGGATTGCAGGGCATGAATATAGTGTTCATGCTGTTTTACAGCCAGGGCATAATCAGGTTTTCCCATATTGGCGTGGCTGATGCCGTTGACCATATTTTTACACGGTGTTTTGACCATGGCGTGTGTGAACATATTTTTTTCCTTGATTATCAGCTGGACGGGACTGTCAGGGCTTTGTCCGGCCGGGTGGTCAGGTAAATTCCGGCGAAAACCAGTGCTGCTCCCAAAATAAGGGCCGGGGTGAGGGGTTCTCCCAGAATCAGGTATGATAAAACAATGGCACTGACCGGGACAAAATTGATAAAAACACCGGCTTTTGAGGGTCCGATCTTTTGAATCCCCTGGTAATACCAGAAAAATCCCAGAACAGTGCCGAAAAACCCCAGATAAAACAAAGCCCACCAGTTTTCTGCCGTATACAATGGAACCGCCTGAAACAGGCCCTGAAACGTGGCAGGAAAAAACAGCATCACGGTACCTGCCACAGAGGCATAACAGACA
>JAABRW010000165.1 GCA_011390695.1 Desulfotignum sp. | reverse complement strand
CTGTCGGCAAATGATTTGCACGCATCCTGCAGTTGTTCTTTGTCATCAAAATGAATGGTGCCGCTGTTGGTTATCTGGTAGGTTTCATGCCCTTTGCCCGCAGCCAGAATGATGTCATTGGGCCGGGAGATCATCACAGCGGTGTGCAGCGCTTTTTCCCGGTCCACCTGTTGGATAACACCTGTGGCAGGCGATTCGGTTGTCGCACAAAGGTTATTGCTTACTTTGCCGAAAATGGGATCGGCTGTGATCCCTTTCATGATATCTGCCACAATCTGTTCCGGGTTTTCGGTTCTGGGATTGTCTGATGTTACAATGGCCACATCACTGTATCGGCAGGCAATTTTTCCCATGAGGGGGCGTTTGGATCGGTCCCTGTCTCCGCCGCAACCGAATACGGTTATCAGACGTTTGGGGGCCCGCTGCTTCAGGGTTTTGAGGGTAGATTCCAGGGCATCCGGGGTGTGGGCATAGTCCACAAACAGATACCGGTTTATGTTGGTGCCAACCTTTTCCAGACGGCCTGGCACCCCTTTGCAGTCGGCAATTCCCTGCTGGATGTGCAGAGGGGAAATACCCAGGCCATATGCTGCACCGGCGGCACACAGGATGTTTTCCAGGTTGAACAAACCTGTGAGGGCGGAGGCAAAGGAAAATGCATCATTTTTCAGAAAGATGCGGCCGCAGATGCCCTGGATGGTGTCAACGATATCCTTGGCTGTGACATCCGCCGTTTTCCGGTACCCCACCCGGATGACCGGATAATCCAGACTGTCAGCCAGTTTCTGTCCCCATGTATCATCCACATTGATGACAGCCGGGGCAGAAGCGGTTTTGGCTGAGGGTCCGAGAAATTCTGTGAAAAACCGTTGTTTGCATGAAAAATAGGTTTCCATGTCCGGGTGGTAATCCAGATGGTCCTGGCTCAGGTTGGTATACACCCCTGCATTGAACCGGCAGCCATCCACCCGGAACTGGTCCAGTCCATGGGAAGAAACCTCCATGATGACGTGGGTCACCCCTGCCTGTTTCATTTGAAAAAGGGTGCGCTGGAGCACAATGGCATCAGGTGTGGTAATGGGGTTGTCCAGTGTTCTGCCGTTGTAGCGGATGTTGATGGTGCCGATGACCCCGCAGTTGAATCCGGCAGCCAGAAAAATACTTTCCAGCAGATAGGAGGTGGTGGTTTTGCCGTTGGTGCCGGTGATGCCCACCAGGGTCATGTCCCCGGACGGTTCGCCGTAAAACCGGGAAGCTATGGCAGCTGCCGCTTTTCTGGAATCCGGCACCAGAATGACCCGGCCCAGATTATGGGGGTTGTTTTGGGCAATCACGGCAGCAGCACCGCGGGCAAAGGCGCTTTTTATGTAATCATGACCATCTGCTGCATGTCCCCTGATTGCCAGAAACAATTGTCCTGGCAGTATATCCTGGGCCCTGGTCTGGATACCGCAAATATCCATATCTGACTGATCAGGTATCGGGTCCCGGGCAATGCCCTGGAGCAATTGGGATAGTTTCACAATGCATCTCCCGAAGAAAAAGCTGGCAGTTCTGTGCCAAAAACATTTGCAGCGGCCTTTTGGGCCCCGGCTGGCATCTGCTGTGGAAAGGACGCTGCCATGCTGGCGGTGACAGGAGGGATGCTCAGATAATTACAGGATTGTGCCATGATGGTTTTAAAGGCAGGGGCTGCCACATCCCCTCCGTAATATTTTTTTCGGGGTTCATCCACCACCACCAGAATTGCCAGTTGGGGTTTTTTTTCCGGTGCAAATCCGGCAAAAACCGACACGTATTTGTTTTTGGCATACTGTTTTTGACCGGCTTCCACTTTCTGGGCAGTGCCGGTTTTGCCGCATACCGCATACCCGGTTAAATCCGCCTGGGTACCGGTGCCTTTTTCCTGGACAGCCAGGCGCATCATGTGCTTGACCTGTGATGCAACCCCGGGGGATATAACCTGGTGTACCACAGCGGGATAAAAAACCTGCAGTTCTTTGCCTGTGTTGGAAGTTATCTTTTTAACCAGCATGGGTTTCATGAGCTGCCCATTGTTGGCAATGGCGCTGATGGCGGAAATGAGCTGTATGGCGGAAACGGAAATTCCCTGACCAAAGGAAATCGCTCCTGCATCAATAGCGGACCACCGGTCTGGTGCCGACAGTGAGCCGCTGGTTTCCCCGGGGCATTCCACCCCGGTTCTGCTGGCGAACCCAAACCGGGTAAGACAGTTGTGCAGTGTCTGCCTGCCGATGGTTTCAGATATTTTGACAGCCCCGATATTGCTGGAATAGGTAATTATCTGGTTAATGGAAAGCCAGTCATGGGGGTGGGTGTCATTGACCACATATTTGCCGATACGGTATCTGCCGTTTTCACAAAAAAAGATGGATGTGGGGGTAAATCCTTTTTCCAGGGCAGCTGCCGCTGTAAATACTTTCATTGTGGATCCCGGCTCGAACGCATCTGTAACAGCCCGGTTCCTGAAAAGGCTCTGGTGAAACTCCTGGTAGTTGTTGGGGTTGAACCGGGGATAATGGGCAATCGCCAAAATTTCTCCTGTGGCCGGCCGCATGACCAGGGCCAGGCCGGATTTTGCCTGGTGTTGTTTAACCGTTTTTTCCAGTGTTTTTTCAGACAGAAACTGGATTTTTTTGTCCAGGGTAAGTACAAGGGTATTGCCCCGCAATTCAGCTTGTTTTTTTTGATCAATGTCCAGCAACCGGCCTGTACCGTCTTTTCTGACTGAGACGGCAACCTGTTTACCGTCCAGTATGGTATTGTATTTGAATTCGAGGCCTTCACGTCCGATATCGTTTCTGCCGGTGAATCCGAGAACCTGGGCGGCCAGATCCCGGTTGGGGTAGAAGCGTTTAAAACTTTTTTTAAAATATATGCCGGGCAGATGCAGTTTTTTGATTTCTTCGGCTATGTCGGGTGATATGGCTTCGGCCAGAAGGGCATACCGCCGGTCAGTGGAAAATTTTTTTGCCAGTTCTTTTGTGTCGGTTTTGAGAAATTTGGACAATATGCGTGCGGTTTTGACAGGGGCTTCGATACGCAGGGGATCGGCTATGATTGTGATGGCATCCAGGCTGGTCCCCAGTTTGTTCAGGTTCCGGTCCAGAATCTGTCCCCTTTCTCCTTTGGTGGTCAAAAGCCTGGAATATCCATTTTCCGCACGCTGGGAATATACATCGGCCTTGAGAATCTGGATGTCAAAAGATTTGGCCCCCAGCAGCAGCAGGGTGCCCACCAAAAATACCTGGATCACCACCACCCGCGCTTTTATGTGCCGATCATCTGCCATTACAGGCTTTCTTTCTTAAGGTAGATGGTCTGGTTGAATACATCGCTCGTCATTTTAAGTTGTGAAGCGGCAATTCTGATAATGCGGTCATCGGATCTGAGCCGGTCCCGTTCCAGGGTCAGTTCTTTCTGATAAGACAAAAGTGCTGCCAACCGGGACTGGGCAGAAGATATATCCAGGATGGTCTGGGTGCTCTCGGTCCTCACCCAGGTATGCACCAGCAGCTCTGCAAACAAAACACATATGAGTATCAGCCATTTTACCCCGGTGCCGGCATGTTTTCGGGCAGCGCGTTTCTGGTTCATCTCTTATATCCTTTCCGCAACCCTGAGTTTTGCACTTCTGGCCATGGGATTGGCTTCCATTTCACGGGAAGTGGGTATCAGCGGCTTTTTGACAATGGATTTCATTGTCGGCGTTGTATTACAGACACACCGGGGCAGATCTTTGGGACAGGTGCAACGTGATGCAAAGGCTTTCAGGTGCTGTTTTACAATACGGTCCTCCAGGGAGTGAAAGCACAGCACACAGAGCCGGCCGCCTGCTACCAGCAGATCCGGGACCTGCTGCATGAAGAGGGCAAGGTTTTCCAGTTCCTGGTTGACAGCAATGCGCAGGGCCTGGAACACCCGGGTGGCAGGATGAATTTTTCGGGCTCCAGCCCGGCCTTTTGGCACCGTGTCACAAATGATGCGGGTCAAGTCCTGTGTGGTTGCGATGGGGTGGATTTGTCTGTGCCTGACAATGGCCCGGGCAATCCTGCGGGAGAATTTTTCTTCACCGAACCTGAAGAACAGATCTGCCAGCTCTTTTTCTCCAAAAGAGTTGACAATGGTTTCAGCTGTCAGGTTGTTTCTGATGTCCATGCGCATATCCAAAGGTTCATTCAGGTTAAAACTGAATCCCCGGCGTGCTTTTGTGATCTGGTTCAGTGAAAATCCCAGGTCCAGGACAATGGAATTAACCCCGGTGATATTGTGCTGGTCCAGGATGTTTGAAAGGCGGACGTAATTGTCATGCA
>JAABRW010000164.1 GCA_011390695.1 Desulfotignum sp. | reverse complement strand
TGAAGCCATGGAAGCCATCGGCGGCACCGGAGACACTCTGACAGGCATTGTTGCCGCCCTGATCAGCATCGGCATGAACATCCCAGAAGCCGCATTCACTGCAGCCAGAGCGAACCGGGTGGCAGGTCAGTACTCAGCCCCAACCCCGGCCACCCGGATTACGGATATTATCTTGCAGATCCCCCGGGCCGTTGAATTTGTCCTGAATGAGATCAAGCAGTAACAGCATTATTCTAATGTAAATGGCTCTTCAGCTGAGATGGCTTTTTGTGCTCTGTTGGAAAAATCTGGTAAGAATTATGCTGCTTTGTGTAGAAGGATTTTTATATGCTTTGAAAACAGCTCAAAGTCTTTGTCTGTGGTGAATATTGAAAATTTATTTCTGTTGGCCATGGCGCAAATTAAAAAATCCGTATTTGAGCCTTGTATACCTTTTGAGCGGCAGCGATTAAAATATTTCGCAGCTGTAACATAATCTTCGGTAAGGGCTGGGAGATCGGGAAAGCTTTCAAGATGTTTTTGAAGTTTTTTGAACTGGGCTTCACTGCGGATACCAGACAGGATCTCCTGCCTTATGGCCCCGATCATCTGTACGCGATGATCCTGAATCATGCGCCGTAATTCATGGACTGTGTTATTGGTTTCCGACCTGTCACGCCTCAATGCCAGAGACCATACACTGGTATCGACTATGACCTTCATGAACGACGTCTCTGCTCTTTATAATCATATTCCTGATCGTATTCCACAGTCCCGAACAATGAGAGGATCTTTTCCTGCTCTAAATTTTGTATATATTCAATTAACGCTTTTGAGACAGCGGCCTTTTTTGTTTTATGGCCTCCGATCTTGACCGCCTTTTGAATAAGTTCATCATCGATTTGTAAATTTGTCGCCATAACGGTCACCCCCTTTTTTTAAACTCACACATAATATTACACATAAATTTGTGTGAATTCAAGGCCATATTATGGCCAACAGGTTTTCCCGTCTGAATTCCAATTCCAGACAGGCCAGGATTGTATTGGAATCAACAGGGCGCCATGGCCCGGCCCGATATAAATAATACCTGTGAAAACCCGCCGGCCTCCGGTTAACGCCTATTTTTCAACGGTCACGGGGGAGTATCCTTTGGGCAGGTGAGCCGTTCCCAATACACAGGGCAGTTCAGCGGCCCGGGCAATGTCTTGGGCAATTTTTTCAATATGGTCGCAAAAATGCATCGAAAAACAACGACCGCTGTTTGAGATCCGGCTTTGTTTTATTCTAACATATTGAAATCAAATCATCTTTATTGTCAAAACTGATAATCACGACTTGGAGTACAATCAGTCGATGCGAATCACATCCACGGCCACGCTGAGCTGATGACGGCCGCCGCCCAGGACCATGCCCTTCACCGGGGTGACATCGCTGTAATCCCTGCCCCATGCCAGGGTCAGGTGCTGGTCAAACGGCATGACATTGTTGGTGGGATCCAGGTCCACCCATCCTGTGCCTGGCAGATAGACGGCAAACCAGGCATGGGAGGCTTCCGCGCCCTTCAGCTTTTCTTTTCCCGGCGGGGGCTGGGTGTGGAGATACCCGCTCACATACCGGGCCGGCAACCCCAGGGAGCGCAGGCAGGCAATGGCGATGTGGGTGTAATCCTGGCACACCCCCCGTTTGAGTTCAAAGGCCGCTGCCACGGGAGTGGCCGTGGTGGTAGCGCCGGGATCATATGTGAACCGGGTGAAAATCCGCTCCATCAATCGTAAAGCCCCCCTGAGAAAAGGTTCTCCGGGGGAAAACAGGTCTTTTGCCCACCGGGCCAGGTCTTCTGACACGGGAATCATGGGAGATGGGAAAACATATTGAAACGCATCCAGGTCCTCCGGTGTGGTATGCCGGCGGACTGCGGCCATGACCTGTTCCCAGGGGGGTGTCAGTTCAGGCACTGGGGCGGGAGGCGGATGGAGCGCCACCCGGCTTTTGGCCGTTATTTCAAACAGGGTATGGGGCACCTGAACCGTGGTGGCCGTCACGCGGTTGCCGAAATAATCCGTGCGCTGTGACATGGCCGACGGGGTGGGCAAAAGGGTGAGGGTATGTTCCATGCAGCGCTGGACCGGTGTCTGTCTGGGTGTCAGAAACAGCTCATTATGGGAAAGGGAAGCGGTTTCTCTGTACTGATAACGGGTGACATGGGACACCTGATATTTCATGGGATCTGCCATCCATGATGGGGCTCTGCTTTCGGACGGATATCTTCCATGGAAGCCTCATCATCAAACGCATCTGAATCAAAGGAGTGGCGCATCTGCTGTTCTGTCTCGATGCGGCTCAGATAGTGCTGGGTGATCTGCTCCCCCAGGGCCTGGATCCCTTTTTTCAAGCGCTTCAGAAGCTGGTAAAGCCGTGGCAGTTCTCCTGCCGGGTTCATTTCCATGAGATGGGAAATGTCCGTGAGACGCAGCTGTGTGGTCAGATCCAGGGTGATCTTCTCTTCTTTTGTCCGGAAAGGGCGCAGGGTGTTTCCGGGAAGCGCCTCCACATGCTCGGACAGCCGGGCCATCTGAAATCCTGTGGATCTGGGGTTCAGCTCATCCAGAAGGAGCAGATCCACAATCGGTTCCTTCTGGAGAATGGTCCGGTAGCGGGTGTGGTAGGTAATGGTGCTGTCGGCCACCTCCAGCAGCGCCTCCAGATCATGGCTCCGGGATGTTTTGCCGGATGGAATCGCATTTTCCCGGGACGGGAACAGGCTCTGAAGCAGGGTAATGGTGTAGTTCGACCGTTCCAGCCGCCGGCCCATATCCATGAACCGCCATCCCATGCCCCGGGTCATGCTTTCCAGGGCAAGCCCGGCAAAGGCCGATATGGTGAGAATCATTTCACTCACCAGCTCCTGGGCATCACTGATCTGATTGTTTTTCTGGGAAAACACCCGTGCCAGATCATGCTCCATTCGTCCCAGGACATGCCATGAATCATTGGAAAGCCGGTCTCTGACACTGGCGGCCACCCGCTTGACATGATGCAGCAGATTCCTGAGACTGCCGGGGCGCCGGCTGCTGAACATGGCCGCCATCAGTTCGGACTCGATGCCCTGCATGTCATAGGCGGCATCCGGATCTGCAAACGAAGAAGGGACAATGTCAAGGCTGGCCATGACCCGAAGCAGAAATGGAAACTCCTGGATAATGTCCAGCCGGGTTTCACTGTTCAGGCGGTTGAGAACGCTTCTGAGCACCCGGAGTACGCCTTCGGTCCGTTCCACATACCGCCCCAGCCAGAGCATGTTGTCCGCCACCCGGCTGGGAAGATCGCTGTCCCGGTGAATTTCCAGACTGTCCGTAAAATGATGCATCATGCTTTCAAACGTGACCGTCTCATGGGAAAAACACCAGGTATCTTTGCTGCCGCCCTGCGCATCATTGCTGTCCATCAGAAAAATGGATGCATTGTCCGACATCCGGGTCAATGCACCGGGCATCACGGACACCTGATTTTCCGAATCGATCCCATACCCGGCAATGGAAAACAGACGATGGGCCGCATGCCGCTGTTTCAATACCCCTTTCTCCCACACCGGAACCGTGCAGCCGGATCCAACATCCATGGCCGCATACTCATGAGGGGCGGATCTGATCATCGCTTTGAGCTGCTCTTTTTTCTGCCGGGTCACCCGGCGGATATCCACGGCAGACTCACGATGCGTGCCAAAGGCGGAGCCAATGATCAAGGGCGGTGCATCATTTCCGGACATGCTTTTTTCCAGGCAGCCCAGGACATAGTCCAGGTCCTGGGTCCGGCCGCACCAGCGGGTGGAAACATTTGAAAGAATCAGGTCCTCATCCAGAAGCATCCGGCAGATGCCCGGCAGAAAAGGCATGAATCCCGGAGTTTCCAGAACCCCGCTTCCCAGGGGATTGCTGACAACCACGCCGCCGGTCCGGACGGCCTGTAAAAGTCCGGCGATCCCTTTGGCGTTCGGGCTGGAAAACACCAGGGGGTCACAGGACAGATCATCGATCCGCCGCAGAATCACATCCACGGGGTGAAGTCCCCCGAGGGTCTTGAGAAATACGGCATCACCGCGCACGGTCAGGTCGCTGCTTTCCACCAAAGTCACGCCCAGATATCTGGACAAAAACACCTGTTCAAAATAGGTGGGACTGTCAGGTCCGGAGGAAAGCATCACAATGGCCGGTTCTCTTTTTCCCGATTTAGATACCGTCATGAGGCAGTTTGTGAGATATTTGAAAAACGGGGCCAGCCGCTTGACTTTACCGGCATGGAACATGCGGGGAAAAATTCTGGACAGGATGATCCGGTTTTCAAGGGCATAGCCGGCG
>JAABRW010000163.1 GCA_011390695.1 Desulfotignum sp. | reverse complement strand
CCAGTCCCGGAATCAGAACCAGCATTTCCCTGTCCCGGGCCACAAAAATATCATCTATAACCGGTTTGACCAGAAATGCCATGGACCCGTTGGCGGCCGCCACCACAACCATGCACAGGGCTGCTGTGATCAGCCGCATCCGGTATTTAAATACCAGATCAAATATCTTTTTGCGCCGGGACCTGGACAGACTGGGGTGTCTTTTCTCCATAAACCTTTATCTTTGGTTCCAGACCTATTGTCAATCATTTAAAAACATGAGAGCATATGTTCCCATGACAAAGTCCGCCTTTATACCCAATTTTATGGCATTTTACAATATTCTCTGGGCCGCTGCCCTGCCTTTTTTGCAAAAAAGCCCGAGACTGGCTGATTCGTTTGCCATGCGGATCTGTGCATCCCGTCTGTCACAGGCGGATCTCTGGATTCAGGCAGCCTCGGCAGGGGAAGCTTTGCTGGCAGTCCGCCTGATCCGGCATCTAACACCGGACTTTCCTGTTACGGTGCTGGTCACCACCACCACAGAACAGGGCATGCAGATCCTGAAAACAGAACAGGCCAGGGCATTTTCCCATCCCCGTGTATCCGTATCTCTGGCATGGTTTCCCTTTGATATGCCAAAAGTGGCACAGGCAGCGGTAAAACAGGTGAACCCCAAGGCCATGGTGCTGCTGGAAACCGAACTGTGGCCGGCCCTTTTGTATTATTTGCGGCAAAACCGCTCACAGATACTGGTGGTCAACGGCCGCATGTCAAAAAAAAGCAGCCGTGGCTACCAATGGACAAAATCCTTGTGGTCACGGGTCAGCCCCCACCAAATCCTGGCTGTTTCCGACCAGGATGCTGACAGGTTCCGCAGGGTGTTTGCCTGCGCAGCAGTGTCCACCATGCCCAACATCAAATTTGAATCCATCGGTCCCCTGCCTTTGGAAAGAACAGAATCTTCTCTGACAGACCTGTTCCCCTGCCCCCTGCCGGTGTCCATTTTTGCCTCCATCCGCCGCCAGGAGGAAAAGCAGGCCCTGCAGATGGTCCATCGCATTCTCGACAGATTTCCCCATCAGGTGGTGGCAATTTTTCCCAGGCACATGCACCGGCTCTCCGCCTGGAAACGCCTGCTCAACAGGACCGGCAAAAGGTTTTACCTGCGCTCCCGGATAACAGCACCCCTTTTGCATCCCGGCATCATCCTCTGGGACAGGTTCGGAGAGATGCGCAGCGCGTTTGGCCATGCTGATGTGGTGTTCATGGGCGGCAGCCTTGCTCCCCTCGGGGGACAGAATTTCATGGAACCGCTTCTCCAGGGTACACCTGTGGTAACCGGGCCTTTCTGGGATGATTTTTTCTGGGTGGGAAAAGCGGTGTTTGATACCGGTCTTGTGGAAAAAAAAACCGGCTGGCAAACGGCAGCAGATGCCATGGTGCACCACCTGGCACACACGGGGGACAGGGAGATCCGCCGGCAGAACGCGTTGGCCTATGTCACTGCCCGGGCCGGCGGTGCGGACATGGCCTGCCAGGCTATACTGGCAGCAATGTCCCGTGCCTGAACAGTCACTTACGGCAGGGGGCGGACCAGATCCTGAATGCAGCCGGTATGTGTGGCTTCAAGAAATGCATCCCCCAGAACCCGGCCCATGTCAGCCGCCTGTTCCCAGGCGCTTACCCGCACCCCATCCTGCCCCATGAGACGGGTAAAGTCTTTTCTGTCCGGGATACGTCCAAAGGGAAGGCGTGATACAAATTTCTCAGACGGTGCCACAAGGATGATCCGGTCGGCAGCTGAACCGTTTACCCGCCTTTTGACATCTTTTTTGTCAAACCATCCCGGAATGATATAGGAATAAAAATGGGGATAGAGAATGAACCCTTTCCGGCCCGAAGACAAGGCAAAAGCAGGATGATAATCCAGGATGCCGCCGTCTCTGTACATGCCTGAGGGTGCACCGGGAATATCAGAGACCCCTTCCATGACATAGGGAATCGCACCGGATGCGGTCAGGGCCGGCTGAAAATTTTGTTTGCCAAGTGGTACAAACCGGGTGGGAAAATCTGAAAAATCCACGGTCCGGGTGTCAAATTGGGGGTGATGAAATACAAACCGTTCCAGATACAACCGCTGCAGATTCCTGGACACCCGGTTCACCCCGGCCCCTGCCAGAATACCCAGCAACTGGACCGGCCGATGCCTGGAAGCCAGCATATACCGGCACCGGACCGCTTCGAAAGCGATGCGGATAAACGGATGGTTCAGGATGTCATCCACCCGGGTCTGGTCAAGAAAGGCTTTCATGATGCGCTTAGATTCACGGGTGACCTGGGCAGGGGTCACCCGGCCCTGGTAATACTGATGGATATAGGCATGCTTCAGGGCATCAAAGGCCAGGGCTGGATTTTTCCGGGCAGCTGCGGCAAATTTCCAGGCACCGATGGAGGTGCCCAGAACCGGCAGCGGATCTTTGCGGTCTTTGAACCAGTGGGAGAATATGGCGCTGTCCAGACCGTGAAGCACCAGCCATTTGGCTGCGCCCGATGCCCCCAGAACCAGCTGGATATCATCCGGGGACAGCCCGTTCTTTCGTATATGTTCATAAGCGGTTTTTCCCGCCAGCACCACCAGATCGCCTGTTTTTTCCCCCATGCAGCTGTCATGCCTCCTTATGTCATACAGATAAAAAAGACAGTTTTTAAATGTAAAGATGTATAACAGGCAGGTACTATACCATTGACCGGTTCACCATTCAATGGCCGTTTTCCCACCCTGGATATTTGCCATAGTAGCGTGCACCAACAAGGGACGGGTATCAGGCAGCTGAATATGGTTACATGCGATGGCCCCGGGTTTGTGCCGGATTTTCTGGACTTATGGCTGCAAATTCTGTATACAGCCCATTTAATTTATTACAACATGATCAAAATATGGACAGGAGAAAACATGGACAATGCAATACACGCCGGTACACTGGCGGTCTGGGGAGGAGAAGCGCAATCTTTGATGCAGGGTGCCACCCAGGTGCCGGTGGTTCACAGTGTGTCTTTTGGATACAAAGACCTGGATGAATGGATCCAGGTGGCACAGGGGGAAAAACCCGGCCATATCTACGGCAGAAACACCAACCCCACGGTACACGCATTTGAAGAAAAAGTGCGGCAGATGGAAGGGGGTGAGGCTGCCACCAGTGCTGCCACCGGCATGGGCATCATCAGCAGCGCCCTGTTCGGCCTGCTGGCTCCCGGCGACCGGGTGGTGTCTGTAAAAGACACCTATGGCGGAACCAACAAGTTGTTTATCGAATTTCTGCCCCGGTTCAAAGTGGATGTGACATTGTGCGACACCACTGACCATGAGGCCATTGAAGCGGAAGTGGCAAAAGGGTGCAGACTTTTGTACCTGGAAACCCCCACCAACCCCACCATCAAGGTGGTGGATCTGGAACGGCTGATCACGGCCGCCAGAAAGGCCGGGGCCATTGTGATCGTGGACAACACCTTTGCCACCCCCATCAACCAGAACCCGCTGCAATACGGGGCGGATCTGGTGCTCCACAGTGCCACCAAATTTCTGGGGGGCCATGCCGATGCCCTGGGCGGGGTGATCTGCGGAGACAAACACCTGGTGAAACAGATCTACCATTTCCGGGAAATCAACGGCGCCACACTCCACCCCATGGCAGCCTACCTGCTGCTGCGGGGAATGAAAACCCTGCACCTGAGAGTTGCCCAGCAGAACAAAAGCGCCCTGGAAATCGCCCGGTTTCTGGCCGAACACCCAGCCGTGGACCGGGTGCATTATCCGGGCCTGGAATCCCATGAAAATCATGGCATCGCACGCCAGCAGATGCGCGGATTCGGTGGCATGCTCAGTTTTGAGCTGAAACAAAACTCTCTTGCGGCGGTAAAAAAATTCCTTCCCCGGCTGACATTTGCCCATGCAGCAGCCAACCTCGGGTCGGTGGAAACCACTGTGGGTCCGCCGGTCACCACCAGCCATGTGGAATGTACTGCACAAGAGCGGGCTGCCATGGGTATCCCTGAAGGGCTGATCCGGTATTCCACCGGCATTGAAGATACCCGGGACCTGATTGCCGATCTTACGCAGGCCCTGGAGGGCATATAGCCGGCAAAAACGGAGGTCAGCCGTAAATTGTGGTGAACATGCCGGATGCATTCCTTGTGTAAAAAATCCTTGACAATCGTCAGGGATTTTTTTTATGACATAACTGTCACACTATTAAAACAGTTGTCACATAATTTATGATTTCTTGTTTAACAACCTGAAAAAGGAGGGAAAAATGACAAAATTTTTCAAATCGTTCCTATGTGCCATCATCTGCGCATTTATCGCCTTGGGAAC